>RFIR01000419.1 GCA_003695135.1 Alphaproteobacteria bacterium
CGGCGGCCGAGACGATATTCGGCGGCGCCGGCGCGGACTGGATCACCGGCGGCGGGCCGCTCGATGGCGACGAACTCCACGGCAATGGCGGCGCCGACATCTTCCGCGGCGGCGGCACCGAATTCGTCAATGACGTGATCCGCGGCGGCGGCGGCCACGACACGCTGCTCAACACCGGCGGCGCCGATCTGTCGCTGGGCGCAAAGACGGCATCCTGGACCGGGCTGGAGCGCATCGACGCCGCCGGCTTCGCGGTTCTCGCCCATGGCAGCGAGGCGCTCGACCTCACCGGGATGCGGCTGGTCAACGCCACTGGCATCCTGGCCAATGCGGCGACGACCAGCCTGACCGGATCCGACAGCGCCGATCACATCGTCGGCGCCGCCAATGCCCAGACCCTCGATGGCGGGCTTGGCGCCGATGTGATCAGCGGCGGCGCGCAGGGCGATACATTCGTCTATGATGCGCTGAGCGACAGCGGGCGCGGCCATGGCACCGACCGCATCCTCGACATGACGGTGGGTGTCGATCTGATCGACCTCTCCGGCATCGACGCCGTTGCCGGCGGGGCCGACGACGCCTTCACCTGGATCGGCAATGCGGCGTTCTCCGGCACTGCCGGCGAGTTGCGGCTGAAACAGATTGGAACCGGCCCCGACTGGTATCTGCGCGGCGATGTCGATGGCGATGCCGTCTGGGACCTGAGCATCCGCCTCGACGGGCTGGGTCCGGGCACCGCCTTCGGCGCGTCCGATCTGGTGCTGTAGGCGGGTCTCAGAACCTGTCCTTGCGCCGGCGCACCTCGGCGAACACCGCGGCGTCGTCGGCGCCTTCCATCCCGATTGCGGCCTTGAGCGCCGGCTCGCAGGCGCGCAGGAAACTGTTGGTCGCGAGCTCCTCGGAGAGCCTCGAGGGCACCGTCGCCTCGCCGCGCGCGCGTGCCGCCTTCACCGCCGCGGCCCGGGCCTGCAGATCGGCATTGTCGGGCTCGATGGTCAGGCAGAACCGGGCGTTGGCCTCGGTATATTCATGGCCCGAGCAGACCAGCGTCTCGGGGTCCATGGCGCGGAACTTCGACAGGCTTTCCCACATCATCGCGTGCGTGCCCTCGAAGACCCGCCCGCAGCCCAGCGCCATCAGGCTGTCGGCGGAAAACACCGCCCGGTCATCGGCAAAGTGATAGGCGATGTGGCCGATCGTGTGGCCGGAGACGTCGAGCACCCGGCCCCGGCTCTCGCCCACCGCCACCTCGTCGCCCTCGGACACTGCGCGGTCGAGCGGGGGCAGCCGGTGCGCATCGGCCTTCGCGCCGACGACCTGCGCGCCATGGGCGGCGCGCAGTTCCTCCACCCCCTCGATGTGATCGCCATGGTGATGGGTGATGAGGATGAGGTCGAGCGACCAGCCGCGCGCATCAAGCGCCGCACGGATCGGTGCGGCCTCCGGCGCGTCGACAAGCGCCGCCGTTCCGCTCGCCCCGTCGCGCATCAGGAAGGCGTAGTTGTCCGAAAGGCAGGGCACGGTGACGATTTCCAGCGGCATGGGAATTCTTCCTCGGATGGTCTAGACTGGGCGCGACTATCCATGACCGGGACCCGGCTTGCAATGCATTTGGATGTCGTCGATCTGCGCTCCTTCTACTATCGCACCCGGCTCGGCCGGCGCTGCAAGGATGCGCTGCGCGACCGCATCACCCGGCTGTGGCCGGATTGCCGCGGCATGACGGTGGCCGGTTTCGGCTTTGCCGCGCCGCTCCTGCGCCCGTTTCTGGAGGATGCGCGCCGGGTCCTGTGCCTGATGCCCGGCCAGCAGGGGGTGATGCCCTGGCCCGGCTCGCAGCCCAATGTCTCGCTTCTGGTCGAGGAGACGCTGTGGCCGCTGCCGACCGGATTTGTCGACCGGCTGATCGTCGCCCACGGGCTGGAGACCTGCGACCGGCCAGGCCTGCTCCTTGACGAGATCTGGCGGGTGCTTGCACCGGCGGGACGGGTGATCTTCGTCGTGCCCAACCGGTCGGGCCTGTGGGCGCGCCGCGACGCCACCCCCTTCGGCTTCGGCCGGCCCTATTCGCTGAGCCAGATCGAGATGCAGCTGCGCCGGCACCGCTTCACGCCGGAAGGCCACGAGGCGGCGCTGTTCGCGCCGCCTTCCGAGCGCCGGTTCTGGATCCGGACCTCGCGCTTCTGGGAAAGGCTCGGCCAGAGCATGGGCGCCAGCCGCCTGGCCGGCGCGCTCTTGGTGGAGGCCAGCAAGCAGGTCTATGTCCTGCCCCGCGACGGCGCGCGGGAAAGCGCGCGCGGCCCGCTGGAAATCCTGCAGGGGCTGGCGCCCAAGCAGAAGCCGGCAATGGGGCGCGTGTCCGGCCCGCCGCGGGGCTGAGACGGCGACCCGGCGCAGGCGGCGCGGCGGCGCAACGCGTCCAAAGCGTCGCACTTCCGCCTGCCTTTCTTCAAGCCATTGATATTACACCTTTCTCCACCGGGACGCGCCCACCCCCACGTCTTGCATGGCCCAAAGCCCTATGCTAGCACCCCCCGGACCAAGCGCCGCGGTCGGGAGCCTGCGGCCCGGTTGTTGCGACCGAACACGCATGATCATGGGCCGCTCCGGCCCGAAGCAGGGAAGGGTGCCCGCCCGTGTCAGCCACATCCACGCTTGTTTCGGGGATTGCCGGCCGCTACGCGACCGCGGTCTTCGAGCTTGCCACCGAGGAGGGCAATCTCGATGCGGTCGAGCGCGACCTGCTGGCGCTGGAAGAGGCGCTGGCCGGGAGCGAGGATCTGCGCGAGATGATCCGCTCGCCGATCTACACCCGCGAGGACCAGGCCAGGGCCGTGGCCGCGCTGGCGAAGGCGATGGAGCTCGGCCCCACCGTTTCGAACACTCTGGCGCTGATGGCGACCAAGCGCCGGCTCTTCGCGCTGCCGCAGGTGATCGCGGCGGTCAAGGCGCTGGCGGCCGAGATGCGCGGCGAGGTCACCGCCGAGGTCACCGCCGCCCTGCCGCTGAGCCCCGAGCAGACCGAATCGCTGACCGAGACGCTCAGGCGGGCGGTCGGCAAGAATGTGCAGCTCAACATCCGGGTCGATCCGGCGCTGATCGGCGGGCTGGTGGTCCGGATCGGGTCGCGCATGATCGACACCTCGATCCGCTCGAAACTCGCGAAACTTCAGAATGTCATGAAAGAGGTTGGCTGATGACCATCCAGGCGGCTGAGATCTCTGCAATTCTCAAGGAACAGATCAAGAATTTCGGCCAGGAGGCGGAGATCGCCGAGGTCGGGCGGGTGCTGTCGGTCGGCGACGGCATCGCGCGCGTCTACGGTCTGGACAACGTGCAGGCCGGCGAAATGGTCGAGTTTCCCGGCGGCATCCGTGGCATGACGCTGAATCTCGAGGTCGACAATGTCGGCATCGTGATCTTCGGCGACGACCGCGACATCAAGGAAGGCGACATCGTCCGGCGCACCAGCGCCATCGTCGACGTGCCGGTGGGCAAGGCCCTGCTCGGCCGGGTGGTGGACGCGCTGGGCAACCCGATCGACGGCAAGGGCGCGATCGAGGCCACCGAGCGCCGCCGGGCCGATGTCAAGGCACCGGGCATCATCCCGCGCAAGTCGGTGGACGAGCCGATGGCGACGGGGCTGAAGGCGATCGACTCGCTGATCCCGATCGGGCGCGGCCAGCGCGAGCTGATCATCGGCGACCGCCAGACCGGCAAGACCGCGGTGGCGCTCGACACCATCCTCAACCAGAAGGTCTATAACGACGCCGCCGGCGGCGACGAGAGCAAGAGGCTCTACTGCATCTACTGCGCCGTCGGCCAGAAGCGTTCGACCGTCGCGCAGCTGGTCAAGAAGCTGGAGGAAAGCGGGGCGATGGAGTATTCCATCGTGCTGGCGGCGACCGCCTCGGAACCCGCGCCGATGCAGTTCCTCGCGCCCTATGCCGCCTGCGCCATGGCCGAGTATTTCCGCGACAACGGCATGCATGCGCTGATCATCTATGACGATCTGTCCAAGCAGGCCGTGGCCTATCGCCAGATGTCGCTCCTGCTGCGCCGCCCGCCGGGGCGCGAGGCCTATCCTGGCGATGTGTTCTACCTGCATTCGCGGCTTCTGGAACGCGCGGCCAAGCTCAACCCCGATTACGGTTCGGGCTCGCTGACCGCGCTGCCGATCATCGAGACCCAGGCCGGCGACGTGTCCGCCTACATCCCGACCAACGTGATCTCGATCACCGACGGGCAGATCTTCCTCGAGACCGGCCTGTTCTATCAGGGCATCCGCCC
>RFIR01000006.1 GCA_003695135.1 Alphaproteobacteria bacterium
ATTGCAGCGTTGGCCAGGGGTCCGAGCGGCAGGCATGCCGGAACCATCGTCGCCACCCCCGCGGTTTCGCCGCGCCCTCCTAGAGCGTGTCGGCTTTAGTTGGCCCCACCCGCCCGTGGCGCGCAGCGACACGGGCATGCGCCCGCCCGCCCCACAGGCGGGCGCATTCGCGCCCACCCGGGCGGGCGCCTGCCCTTGCGTTGGGGTGTGGGGTGAAGCGGATTGCACGCGACACGCTCTAGGGTCTGGTGCCGCCCTCTGCCGCGACTTCGGCCGTCCGACGCAGGCGGCCGGGGACCGGATGGGCTCAGCTACTCTCCCACCCCCGCACCATGCCGGTGACGCCCTGCATCGCGCCGGGCACCAGCTCGCGCGCCAGCAGCCGGTCGGGATTGGTCGGCGGCGGAAACTGCAGCCCACCCGCGCGGTGAAAGCCGAACCGCCCGTAATAGGGCTCGTCGCCGATCAGGATCACCCGCTGCCAGCCCGCCTTCTCCGCATCTTCCAGCGTGGCCACGATCAGCAGCGCGGCCAGACCCTCGCCCTGGCGGGTCGGATGCACTGCCACGGGGCCGAGCAGCAGCGCCGGATGCCCCGCCGCGCCGATGCGCACCGGCCAGTAGCGGATCGCCGCGATCACCGCATCGTATTCGTCGCGGATCAGCCGGCAGAGCTCGCGCACCGGCGCCACGCCTTCGCGCAGCCGGTAGGAGGAGAGCGCGGTTCGGCCCGGCGCAAAGCACTGGTCGTAGAGAAGCTCGACCTCGGCGGCATCGTCGTCGGTTTCGGGAAGGATGAGGAACATCGGGCAGCATGGACGGATCGGAGGAATGAGAAACGGATGCGGTGCCGGAACCGGCCGCGATCAGCGGCCGCCTGCGCGCGGGATGCGGCATCCGGGCCGCTGGGCATTCCTCCGGGCTCGTCGTTCCGCCGCGCTTGCCATTGCCCGCCAACCCCGTCTAATCCAGCCGGCACCGCCCTATCATGCCCTGCCGCCGGGGCGCAACGCGCAAGGAGCCGCGCCATGTTCTATCGCAGCGACGAAAACCGGCCCGAGGCGCTGCGCCACAACCCGTTCAAGGCCATCGTCGCGCCGCGCCCCATCGGCTGGATCTCGACGCTGGATGCGGAGGGCCGGCCCAATCTTGCCCCCTACAGCTTCTTCAACGGGATTGCCGATGCGCCGATGATGGTGATGTTCGCCAGTACCGGCAGCAAGCCGGGTGAGAGCGGCGCCAAGGACAGCGCGGCCAATGCCGAGGCCACCGGCGAGTTCTGCTGCAATCTCGTCTCCGAACCGCTGCTGCAGGCGATGAACGTCACCTCGGCGCACTATCCGGCAGGCGTCAACGAGTTCGAGGAGGCGGGGCTGGAGATGGCGCCCTGCGAACTGATCGCGCCCCCGCGCGTGCGCGCCGCGCCCGCCAATCTCGAATGCCGGGTCTGGCAGGTGATCCGCCTGCCGGGGGCGGAGAACCGGCTGGTGATCGGGCAGGTGGTCGGCCTCCACATCCGCGAGGAATATGTGCATGACGGCATCTTCGACGTGACGCTGGCCCGGCCGGTGGCACGGCTGGGCTATCGCGACTATTGCACGGTGCGCGAGGTGTTCGCGCTGGCCCGGCCGGGCGAATGAGCCGGTTGCGGTCGAGGCCGGGGAGGGGAGGCGGCGCATGAAGGTTTTCGGTATTGCCGGATGGAAGAATTCGGGCAAGACGGGGCTGACCGAGCGGCTGGTGACCGAGATCACCGCCCGCGGCTACACCGTCTCGACCGTGAAGCATGCGCACCACACCGTCGATATCGACCAGCCGGGCCGGGACAGCTACCGCCACCGCCGGGCCGGCGCGCGCGAGGTGCTGCTGGTCTCCTCGCGGCGCTGGGCGCTGATGCACGAGCTGCGCGATGCGCCCGAGCCCGATCTCGCCGATCTGCTCGCCCGCCTCTCGCCCGTCGATCTGGTGCTGATCGAGGGCTACAAGCACGGGCCTCACCCCAAGATCGAGGCCCATCGCGCCGAGACCGGCAAGCCGCTCATGGCGCCGGAGGACCCGGCGATCCGCGCCATCGCCAGCGACATCGACCTGCCCGATGCACCGGTGCCGGTTCTCGCGCTCGACGACACCGCCACCATTGCCGATTTCGTGCTGCGCGCCGTGGGGCTGGAGCCCGCGCCGGCCTCCGCGACCTGACGGGGCGGCTGCGCCGGTAGGCCTCGGTCTTTCGCCTGGCTGGACCCGCCGCTGCTCGCCGGCCCCCGGTTTTGACCGATCGTCGCCGGCCGATGTAGAGTCGAGCCATTTCAAAAGGGAGGACACGAAATGGCTTTCGACATCCCCTGTCCGAGACGATCCCTGATCGCGCTGATCCCGACAGTCTTGCTGATCCTGATGGCGCATCCGGCCGCGGCCCATTCGCCCTTCAAGGTGCTGCTCGATTCGCTCGACGCCCGCATCGCGCTGGCCGAGGCGATGGAGGCGGAGGGCAAACGGCAGGCCGATGAACGCATCGCCGAGTTGCGCCAGTGGATCGGCTGGTGGACCAGCGTTCAGGAACTGGCGAAATCCAAGCAGGCCGATCTGGAAAAGAACATCGCCGAGCGCAGGAAGAATGCCGGTCTGATGCTCGGCCTTCTGCGCAAGCTGATTTCTGACCCGAAGGCCAGCCGGAACCTGCCGGGCTTCGGCTGGCAGACGATCGAGACCGCGACCGCGCTGTCGGGAAGCCTGGCGCTCGAGGCGAGGAAGCTTGGAGAGGCGGTCTCGGCCGGGAAGGATACCTGGCACATCGTCGTCCTGGGCTGGATCACCGGGGGTGCGATTCAGGGACAGATCGATGAGCTGGAGAAACAGATCACGCAGATCCAGGCCGGGGTGAAGAGTGGAAAGTTCACCTTTCACGGCGCCTTTGGCTGGCAGACCATCGAGGCCTCCCGCAACGAGGCGCAGGCCGCACGAGACGAGCTGGCACGGGTCAGGGATCAGATCTCCAGGGGCGACTATCCTCTCGAGATTCCGGGAATCGGTCGCATCACCAGAAACCAGCTCGAGGCGAAGATGGCCGAGCTGGACAAGACCATTGCCGATCTGAAGGAGACGGCCGGCAAGGGCGAAATGACCATCCATCGCCCCGCGGTTGGCTGGGTCACGCGCAACAAGCTGCAAGCGATGATCGATGAGGGAGAGACCGCCTACAAGGCAATGGATGCGGCCATCGGACAGGGGCTCTTCACCGTCCACATTGCCGGTGCAGGCGGCGGCTGGTGGAGCCGCGAGAAGCTCCAGGCACAGATCGCCGCGCTCGACAAGCAGGTCGCCGACATCACCGCGGCAATTCGGGCAGGCGACTACAAGGCGCAGGTGCTGGGTGGCTGGGCGTCGCTGAACGAACTGAAGAAGTACATCGAGGATCGGGAAAAACGGCTTGCCGATCCGAATCTGGCGCAGTTGCAGCGCAACCAGCTGGCCGAGCAGATCGAGGCGGCCCACAAGGCCATCACCGAATGGCGCGACATCACCGCTTTCGATCTGGCGATGAAGGGTTTCGAAAAGTCCCGGTATCTCGGCTTCGTTGCCAGCATCGCGAAGCTCGCCAAGCCCGAATACGAGCACCGCAAGCTCAAGCGGGCAGAACAGGTCTATCACCTGTCTTCCTTCGAGGGAGAGCTTGCCCTGAAGCTGAAACCGCTGGAAAGCCAGCGCGCTGCCTATCAGGAGGCGTTGAGCTGGTTTGGAGCACCGTGAGACGCGCAGCGTCCGGGGTGGGCATCCTGTCCGCCCCGCCTCCGCCACCTAATGGGGGCGGCCGAGGCGGGTGGCGGCAACGATTGCGGGTGCCGATTCGGGTCGCAGCCGGAAGCTGCAGGGCACGCGCACGGAGCGCTGCGGCGTCCGGCACAGCTCGCGCGCGGCGAGCCACGCATCCAGCACCAGGGGGACATAGGCGCGGGTCTCGGCGTAGTCCGGCACGCCCTCGGCCCGAATCACCGCATTCTCGCCGGCGTTGTAGCCGGCCAGCGCCAGCAGGATGTCGCCCTTGAAAAGCCGCAGCAGGAAATCGAGGTATTTCGCGCCGCCGGCGATGTTGCGCGCCGGATCGAAGGCATCCTCCACGCCGAACCGCTTCGCCGTCGCCGGGATCAGCTGCATCAGCCCCTGTGCGCCCCTGGGGCTGAGCGCGCTGTTGCGGCCGGCCGATTCCACCGAGATCACGGCGAGGATCAGCGCGGCCGACAGCCCGCTGCGCAGGGCCGCGGCCTCGATCTGCGGCCCGTAGCGGCCGATGATGGCCTGCAGGAGCGGGTGAAGCTCGCGCGGCTTGCGCCCTGATTCGCCGTCCACCTTCAGCGCCGCGATCGCCTTCGCCAGCCGCTCGGACGGTGCGATGCCGGGACCTGCGGGCACCGTCTGCCAGAAGCCATCGAAGCGGCGCGGTGGACGGGCGGGCAACGGCGGATCGGCGTCGCGCGGTCGCGCTGCCGGCCGTACGCTGCGGGTTTCGCGAATCTGTACCGTGATCCGTTTGCGCGTGCCCGGAGGCGGAACCTTCACCCGCTTGAAGGTGAAGTCGGGAAAGGGCGGCGGCGTATCGGCAATCGCTGCCGGTGACAACGCGACGATGCTGCACGCCGCCACTACAACCATGGCGAGTATTCTTGCTGCTCTGTGCCTCATGCGGGCATGACTGCCAAAAAATGAAACAAAAATCATCTGAATTTGACAGATCTCGCCCGAAAACCCGCAATTGCAGCGAATTGATGCCCGATTGCAGCCATATTTGCCACCCAGTCTGCTCCGCTGTGCGTAGATCGGTGCTGCCCGTTGGCGGCAAAGTGTTTCCTGGGGTTTACGATGCGGATTCTCGCAAAGACACTGCGCCGCTGCTGGGCGGATGAGGAAGGTGCGGTCACGGTCGACTGGGTGGTGCTGACCGCGCTGATTGTCGGGCTGGCGGCACCGCTCGGCATCAACTATGTCGGCCAGCTCACGGGCGCCACGCAGGTGGTGTCGAGCAACATAAAGGCGATGTCGAGCCTGATCCCGGCTACGCTGCCCTGATCGCGCCCGTCCGGGCGACAGCTTGCGGGGTATCCCGCAGGAAGGGGCAGCCAACAGCGTGTTCGATAGTGCGAGGCCCGCAATGATGCGGGCCTTTCCCGTTAATGATCAAGGCAAGCGATATTGCGAAAGTGAACACGGTATTACAGATTTTTTGCCCGATTTCCGCCCCAATTGACGGCGATAACCGGGATGCACAGGCGATGAACCGAGGAGCGGGGATGAACCTGGTGAGTGTCTGAGGGGATCGACCTCCGAAGGCATGTGGAGTGGCAAACGCGTGAATGACCCAAGCGGAACAGCGTTTGTTGGTACAAGTTGAGTAAACTGCACCCTGGAGGGAAGCAAATGAAGTTCTCGAAGCTTATCCGCCGTTTCGTCCGGAACGAGGAAGGCGCCGTGACGGTCGACTGGGTCGTTCTGACGGCTGCCATTGTCGGTCTGGCGACCGCGATCATCCTGCTCGTGCAGGGCGGGGCGAGCGATCTCGCGTCCGACATCTCGTCCGCGCTGGCCGGTATCACCGTCAGCACCTGAGCCCGAGGGCGGAGGACCGAATTCCAGGGCCGCGCCTCGCTGCGCGGCCCGTTTTGCTTAACCGGTTTTGCGTATAGTCCCCCGAGTGTTAAAACCGCGTCGAACACGCAACGAAGGGAGACGACATGCGGCTGCTGGCCATTCTCGCGCTGGTCCTTGGCCTCGGTCTGGCCGGCACGGCGGTCTATTACGTATCTCGGGAATTCCGCTCGATGGAGGATCGGCTGCGCAGCCAGCGCAACGAACCCGGTATCGAGCTGACCACCGTCGCCGTCGCCGTCAAGCCCTTGCGCTTCGGCCAGGTGCTCAGACGGGACGACGTGGCACTGTCGCAATGGCCGCTCGCCGCCAAGCCGCCCAACGCCTTCACCTCGCTTGAGGATCTGTTCGGACCGGAAGGGACCAAGCCCCGCTCGATCCTGCGCATGATGGAGCCGGGCGAGCCGGTGCTCGTCTCCAAGGTCACCGATTTCGGCCAGCCGGCCGGCATCACCCAGCGGCTGCGGCCCGGCATGCGCGCCTTCACCATCAATGTGAACGTCCAGACCGGCGTCTCCGGCCTGCTGAAGGTCGGCGATTATGTCGACATCTACATCACCGGCCAGGATCGCGGCAAGCAGGTCACCAAGCTGCTGCTGGAGAAGCTGGAGCTGATCGCCATCGACCAGAATGTCGATGACAGCCGGACGGCGGCGGTGGTGGCGCGCACGGTGACGGTCGAGGTGACGCCCAAGCAGGCCGCGCTGCTGGAACTGGCCACCAACAGCGGGCGGCTGACCCTGGCCCTGCGCGGGGTCAACGACGACACGGTGCTGGGCGATCTGCAGATCGACCGCACCGCGATCTTCGGCGCCGAGGAGGTGGTCGAGGAGGTGGCGCCCGAGGTCAAGCAGGTGGTGCGGGTGCGCCGTGGCACAACTGCAACAGAAGCGACCGAGGTTGAGGAGGTGCCGACCGAATAGCACCACTTTTACGGGAAAAGTGCAGGAATTATCTCAAGTTAGACCCCTAACACCATGATTCTTGTAATCAAATCCGTGATCTAGTACCTTGCGACCATACTGTGGGGCAAAGACACCACAAATCCCACAGATAGTGGTCGGAAGGGAACGAATCACATGAAGTTGAGGGACGTGATTCTCGCCGCCACGCTCGGGGCCGCGCAGCTGTTGCTACCGGGCGTTGTATCGGCACAGTCACCGAGCGTTCTGCGCATCATGCAGGGCGCGACGTCGAACAGTATCGTGGTCGCCCTGAACCGGGCGGTCGTCGTCGAAAGCTCGCGCGAGTTCGCCGAGGTTTCGGTCGCGAATCCGGGAATTGCGGATGTCGCGGCGCTTTCCAACAAGACGGTCTATGTCCTGGGCAAGGCGCCGGGGCGGACCACGCTGACGATCCTCGGCCCCGGCGGCCGTCCGATCACCAATGTCGATATCCGGGTCTCGCCGGACATCGCCGAATTCAAGGAAAGGTTGCGCGAGGTGCTGCCGGGGGAACGGATCGAGGTCCGCACCGCCAATGACGGCATCGTGCTCTCCGGCAAGGTGAGCGGCGCGCGCAAGATCGACCAGGCGCTGGAGCTTGCCGAGCGCTACGCGCCCGGCCGGGTGACCAATCTGATGCAGGTCGGCGGCACGCAGCAGGTGATGCTGAAGGTGCGCATTGCCGAGATGCAGCGCTCCACCGCCAAGTCGCTGGGCGTCAGCCTCGGCATCCGCACGCTGTTCGGCAATTTCTCGATCAACGGCTCGACCAACAACATCACCCTGACCGGGACGCCGCCCACCGCGACCTATACCCAGCCGACCGACGCCTTCGGCTCGGTGGTCGGTTCCATCGCCGCGGGCAATGCGCTCTTCGTCGATCTCGCCATCGATGCGCTGGAATCCAAGGGCATGGTGCGCACCCTGGCCGAACCGAACCTGATCGCGCTGTCGGGCGACCAGGCCAAGTTCCTCGCCGGCGGCGAGGTGCCGATCCCGGTGCCCAACGACGCCGGAATAGCCATAGAATACAAACCCTTCGGTGTCGGACTCTCGTTCCGGCCGCGGGTGATCGACGAGGATCTGATCAATATCGAGCTTGAGGCCTTCGTCAGCTCCATCGACACCGCCAACGGCATCGTGCTGTCCACGGTCGGCGGCAACGTGCTGGCGCCCGCCTTCACCGTCCGCCGGGCCAACACCACGGTGGAGCTGCGCGACGGGCAGAGCTTCGCCATCGCCGGGCTGTTGCAGGACGCGTTTACCGACAACGCCTCGCAGCTGCCCTGGCTCGGTGACCTGCCGGTGCTGGGCACGCTGTTCCGCAGCACCGATTTCCAGCGCAGCCAGAGCGAGCTGGTGATCATCGTCACCCCGTATCTGGTGGTACCGACCGACGAGGAAAGCATCGCCCTGCCCACCGACCGGATCCGCATTCCCAACGAGAGGGAGCTGTTCCTGCTCGGAAAGGTCGAAGGAACCCCGACTGTGCGCGACGTCGCCCAGCAGGACTTCGAAGGCAAGTACGGCTACGTTTCGGAGTGAGCGCCATGAAAAAGTCCATAACGCTGCTGGCTTTCGCCACACTTGTGGTATCTGGTTGCGCCTCGAGGGAGGCGGGCCAGTTCGACTATGAGGAGAGCTTCGGCACCGCCACGACGGAAAACCTTCTGGTTCAGGCGGCCTATCTCCGTTCCGACCGCGTGATCCAGACCTGGCAGGCGAAATTCACGCGGGAGGTACCGGATACGGTCAACTTTGCCTTCAACAGCTACAGGCTCGATGCCGAGGCGCGTGACATCCTGCGACGGCAGGCTGCCTGGCTGAGGGCACACCGCGGCGTGCGGCTGCGGGTCTATGGCCACACCGATCTGGTCGGCTCGGACGGTTACAACAACCGGCTGGGTCTGAAGCGGGCGCGGGCCGTGGTACGCTTTCTGGTTGCAAACGGCGTACCCCGCAACCGTCTTGACGCGGTGATTTCGCGAGGTGAAAGAGAGCCAGTGGTCGACACGCCGGATCGGGAACGCCGCAACCGTCGCACGGTGACGAAAGTGGCCGGTTTCCTGCGTGGCTTTGTCGGCGACGGGATGGACGGAAAACGTGCTGTTAATGTGTACAGGGCTTATGTGGCCGGTACGGGAACGATAGAATCGGTCACGCCCTCGAAGTGATCGGGGGGGTTCCCCCGGTTGGCGTTCCTGTGTGGTTGAGTAGGAGCGAGATCTCCGGGCCGGTCCGGGTGGGACCGGCGGGTTCCGGGGATCGCCGGGGAAGAGCGATTGGATATGCGTATACGTGGGTTTCTCGGAGCTGTGCGCCGGCGCCTGACCGAATTCGGCGCCGGAACGGCAGGTGCCGTCACGGTTGAGTTCGTCATTGCCGTGCCCCTGCTGCTGGGGGTGCTGGCCTTTGCGGTGCAGTACGGATACGCCATGCAGGTGCGCAACGCGCTGGATGTGGCCGTGCGCGATGCGGCACGCTACATGTCGCGTGCGCCCGTCGATCCGTCGACCAACAGCATCGACGCCGCCTTCCTGACCAAGGCCTCGCAGCTGGTCCATGACCGCATCGCCAGCTCGGCGTCGGTGACGGTCAACGACATGGAGATCACCGGCAGCATTGCCGCGATCAAGGCGACGGCGCGGGTCGAGCTGCCGCTCCTGCAGGTGCTCGGCTGGTTCTCGGGCGACGCCCAGGTCTCGTCGATCGACATGGTCTCCTGCGAGGGCTGGACGGTCAGCGAATCGCGCAACGCCTCCGGAACGCTCGCACAGCAGCTTTCCTCGCAACCCTTCGCGAACTGCCCTGACGGTTCGCTGGCAGCGGTGATGCCATGATGCGGAGTTTCCCTGACAGACTGCGCCGCGCCGTCCTCCGCTTCCGGCGGGAGGAGGACGCCTCGGCCACCGTCGAATACGTGCTGATCTTCGTGCCGCTGATGGTGATGATCTTCTTCATCTTCGAGATGGCGATGGCCTATCACTGGGCGCTGGCGGCGCAGAAGGGGGTGGAGAACGGGGTGCGCTACGCCGTGACACAGGCCCCGATGCACAGCTCGCTGATCGATACCGACGGCACGGTGGTCAAGTACCAGCTCGCCGGCTCGTCAAAGCCTGGCGATCTGTGCTATTTCGGCACCTACTGTTCGCAGATCGCCACCGTCACCTGCACCGGCGGCGCCAGCATGGCGCCGGAATGCAACGCCGCCTTCATGGCCCGGCTTCTGGATGTCGTCAGCCAGCATGCCTACGGGCTGGATGCGGAAAGCCTGACCATCACCTATGCCGAAAGCGGTCTGGGGCGGGCGACCGAAACGGTCATCCCGATCATCACCGTCTCGATCAGTTCGCGGGATTTCCCGCTGGGCCTGTCACTGATGGGCATTGACACAAAATTGCCCGCAGTATCGGCCACACTGGTGGCCGAGAACATGGGCAGCTGAGGGAGCGGACAGGAATGGCGTTACTCAAACGCGCCGAACACAGCGTGGAGGCTTTCGCGATCTCGCGGAATCTCGCCGCGTTCGAGGATCTCGACAAGGAGCTCGAATCGGAGTTCGACGACGGCTGGCGGTCCTTCAACCTGTTCGAGGGGCGCGAGGCGTTCGACATGAAGCTGCCCGACAGCGTGCAGTTCGTCGTGGTCGCGGTCAATGCGCAGGATGAGGAGGATCTCGATTCGGTCATCGGCGTGATTCGCCGGGCCAAGGAGGCGCGCCGGTCGGTGCTGCTGATCGCCCAGGACATCAGCCCCGCCGGCATGCATCGGCTGATGCGGTCGGGGGCGGACGACTTCGCGCCCTATCCGCTGCCGGCCGGTCTGTTGAGCGAGACCGTCACCCGGCTGCGGGAGAATGTCGGCAGGGAGCCGGAAAAGACCGAGACGCGGCGCCGGCGCAAGGGCTACATCCTGCCCGTCTACAGCGTCGCCGGCGGTGCCGGCGCGACCACCTTCGCCGTCAACCTCGCCTACGAGATGGCCGAGCATGTGCGCAAGACCGGCCTGAGGGTGGCGCTGCTCGACTTCAATTTCCAGTATGGTTCGGTGGCGACCTATCTCGATCTGCCACGGCGCGAGGCGATCTACGAGCTGATCTCCGATCCGGCCACGCTCGACCATGACGGTCTGGCCCAGGCGCTGACCTCCTACAAGAAGCGGCTGGCGGTGCTGACCGCGCCTTCCGACGCGCTGCCGCTCGACATCATCGCGCCGGAGGATGTGGGCAAGCTGCTGGAGATCGCGGTCACCGCCTATGACTTCGTCATCGTCGACATGCCGCAGACGCTGGTGGTCTGGTCCGATCTGGTGCTGCAGATGTGCGAGACCTTCTTTGCGGTGCTCGAGGTCGACATGCGCAGCGCGCAGAACATGCTGCGCTTCCTGCGCGCGCTGAAGGCCGAGGATCTGCCCTACGAGAAGGTGCAGTACGTGCTCAACCGCGCGCCGGGCTTCACCGATCTGACCGGCAAGAGCCGGGTCAAGCGGCTGTGCGACAGCCTCGGCATCGACATCAACATCTTCCTGCCCGATGGCGGCAAGGCGGTGGTGAACGCCTGCGATCAGGGCACGCCTCTGGCCGATGCCGCCAGCGGCAATGCGCTGCGCAAGGAGATCCGCAAGGTCGCCATCTCGCTGGTCGAGATGGCCGAGGCGCAGGCGGCGGCGATCGCGTAGCGCGGGCCTGATTGGGAGTAAGCCATGTTCAAGAGGTTCCAGCAGAGGCAGGAGGTGCCGCCGTCGCCCTCGATCGACACCTCCCACAAGGAGGCGATCCGCGCCATCCGCACCCGTGCCCCGGTGCCGGTGGATGCCCCGGGCGACGAGCCGGCCGAGCCGAGCCGCGACCAGAAGCGCCGGCAGAAGCTGCTCGACGTCAAGGTCGATCTGCATCGCCGGCTGCTGGAGACGCTGAACCTTTCGGTGCTCGACAAGGTGCCGGAGGCCGATCTGCGCCGCGAGATCGCGATCATCGCGCGCGAGGGCCTGCGCGAGATGTCCATGGTGCTGAATGCGCAGGAGGTCGAGCAGCTCAACAGCGAGCTCTATGACGAGGTCACCGGGCTGGGGCCGCTCGAGCCGCTGCTGAAGGACCAGACCGTCACCGACATCATGGTCAATGGTCATTCGCAGGTCTTCGTGGAGCGTCACGGCAAGCTGGAGCTGACCGATACCCAGTTCAAGGACGAGCGGCACCTGCTGCGGGTGATCGACAAGATCGTGTCGGCGGTCGGCCGGCGCATCGACGAGAGCCAGCCCTGGGTCGATGCCCGCCTTGCCGATGGCAGCCGCGTCAACGCGCTGGTGCCGCCCTGCGCGGTGGACGGGCCGCTCCTGTCCATCCGCAAGTTCTCGCAGAAGAAGCTCTCCATCGACCGGCTGATCGAGAACGGCGCGTTTTCGGAGGAGATGGCCGCCTATCTGCAGGCCGTGGTGGCAACAAGGCTCAACGTGATCGTCTCGGGCGGCACCGGCTCGGGCAAGACCACCACGCTCAACGCGCTGTCCTCCTTCATCGACAATTCCGAGCGTATCGTCACGATCGAGGACACCGCCGAGCTGCAGCTGCAACAGGTCCATGTCGGGCGGATGGAAAGCCGGCCGGCCAATGTCGAGGGAAAGGGCGAGGTCAGCCAGCGCGACCTCCTGCGCAACGCGCTGCGCATGCGTCCCGACCGCATCATCGTCGGCGAGTGCCGCGGCGCCGAGGTCATCGACATGCTTCAGGCGATGAACACCGGCCATGACGGCTCGATGACCACCATTCACGCCAACTCGCCGCGCGACACCATCGGCCGCATCGAGAACATGATGGCGATGACCGGCGTCGACATGCCGCTTCGGGCGATGCGAAACCAGATCACCTCGGCGGTCAACGTCATCGTCCAGGTCAGCCGCCTGTCGGACGGCTCGCGCCGGATGATCTCGATCCAGGAGGTGACCGGCATGGAGGGCGAGATCGTCGCCATGCAGGAAATCTTCAAGTTCCAGCGCGATGGTGTGGATGCCGACGGGCGGGTGGTCGGCGCCTTCATGCCGACCGGCATCCGCTCGTCCTATTCGGAACGCTTCCGGCAATGGGGCTATGACCTGCCGGCCAGCATCTATGCGCCGCGACGCAGCGCCTGAGGAATGCGAGGATGACCGAACCCCTCATCTATGCCGCGATCTTCGTCGGCGTGCTGTTCATGGTCGAAGGCGTGTATCTGCTCGTCTTCGGCAAGTCGGTCCGCCTGCAGTCCAAGGTCAACCGCCGGCTGGAGCTTCTGGAAAAGGGCGAGGATCCCGAGGAGGTGCTCGCGCAGCTGCGCAAGGAACGCGAGCAGCATTCCGAGCGCGGCGGCTTCCCGCTGCTGGCCCCGCTCAACGAGAATGCCGCCAAGGCCAAC
>RFIR01000064.1 GCA_003695135.1 Alphaproteobacteria bacterium
CAGCTTCTGTCCGATTACGGCTCGCTCACCGCCACGCCGGAGGCCCCGGCCAAGGAGACGCCGGCCGCGCCGCCGCCCGGCACCGATCTGGAAGCCTATACCCGGGTGCAGAACCTGTCGCCCGGCGACATGATCGAGACGGCGACGCGGCAGGTCGACATCTTCCAGCAGCGGCTCAGGCGGATCCTCGACGTGGTCCCGGACAGCTTCGAGGAAATCGAGCTGGCGCTGCAGCGTCAGTCGCCGGACGGTACCGCGGTCTATTTCCTCGGCGTGGGCATCTTCGTCGCGATCCTGCTGATCATCGGCCGAGCGGCGGGGGTGCTGCTGGCCATCACCGTGGCCCGGCGCATCATGATCGCCATCCAGCGCCCCAACCCGGTCGGCATGGTGCAGAAGCTTCCCGTCCTGCTGGTACGGGTGCTGATCACGCTGGTCTTCGTCGTCGTCGCGGTACTGGTCGGCGGCGGCATCGGCGCCTCGTTCTTCGATCAGGACCCGGCCACGCAGCGCACCGGGATCATGATCTTCGCCACCTTCGCGGCGATTCTGATGATCGACACCATCTGGCGGATGATCATCTCGCCCTACCTGCCGAGCTACCGCATTCCGAAGATTTCCGATGCCGCGGCGATCCGGCTTTACCGTTTCATCTCGATTGCGACCACGATCGGCGTGGCCGCCGTGGCGTTCACGATCTGGCTGGAGCTGATGGAGGTGAAGCCCGAGGTGGTGGCCTTTGCCGAGATCGTGCTGGGCAGCCTGACCACCATCCTGCTGCTGGTGGTGGTGCTGAGCAACCGGGCAGCGATCACCGGCGCGATACTCGGCGGGGTTCCGCGCGCCCAGGCATCGTGGCTGAGCGCGCTGAGCGCCTATCTGTGGGCACCGGTAGCCATCGCCTATCTGCTCTTCAGCTGGGGCGTGGCGAGCTTCAACAGCATCATGGGACTGCCATCGCCGTCGGGTCTTGCCCAGGCCTTCGTGGTGTTTCTGGTCTCAACCTCGCTTTACGCCGCGATCGTCTATGTGGTCGAGCGGGTCTTCGCCCGCAGCCGCCGGGCGCGGGAGATCAACGCCGCCAGTGCGGCGGCCGAGACCAGAGAGGCCGAGGCGGCAGAACCCGCCGCGGCCGGGGAACCGGCAGCGGCGGAGGACGCGACCGGACTGCGGAGGGCGGAGGCTGCGGAACAGGCGGCCGCGGTATCCGGCGGGGGTGAACCGGTGCAGCCCGCGCCTGCCCCGCAACCTGCCGGGACCGACTCCGACGCGGTGGAGCCCGCGACGGTGGAGCCGGAAGCCGAGCCCCCCCAGCCGCAGCGTCACACCATGCAGACCTTCGAGGATCTGGCCCACCGCGTCGCCTCGCTGGTCTCGCTGGGCGTGGCGGTATGGCTGGTGCTGCGCTTCTGGGTCGGCAAGGAGATCTTTTCGGAGAACTCGATCTACGAGGCCGCGCTCGGCATCCTCAACACGGCGCTGTTCGGCTACATCATCTATCACGCCCTGCGCATCTGGATGGATCGCAAGATCGCAGAGGAGGGCTCGGCCGAGATAAGCCTGCAGCCGGGCGAGGAAGGGGGCGCGGTCTCGGCCACCAGCCGGATCGGCACGCTGCTGCCGCTGATCCGCAGCTTCGTGCTGATCACCGTGCTCGCCTCGGTGATGCTGATCATCGCCGCCCGGCTGGGGGTCAATGTCGCCCCGCTCTTCGCCGGTGCCGGCGTCGTCGGTCTGGCCATCGGCTTCGGTGCGCAGACGCTGGTGCGCGACATCCTGTCGGGCATGTTCTTCCTGCTCGACGACGCCTTCCGCCGCGGCGAATACATCGATGTCGGCGAGGTGAAGGGGACGGTGGAGAAGATCTCGCTGCGCTCCTTCCAGCTGCGCCATCATCTGGGTGCGCTCAACACCATTCCCTTCGGCGAGATCAAGCATCTGACCAACTACTCGCGCGACTGGGTGATCATGAAGCTGCCGCTCAGGCTGACCTACGATACCGATGTCGAAAGGGTGCGCAAGCTGATCAAGAAGCTGGGCCAGGAGCTCCTGGAGCACCCGACCGAGGGGCACAAGTTCGTGCAGCCGCTGAAGTCGCAGGGCGTCTACATGATGGAGGATTCGGCCATGATCATCCGGGTCAAGTTCATGACCCGGCCCGGCGATCAGTGGACCACGCGCAAGCTGGTCTATCAGCGCATCCGCGAGCTGTTCGAGAAGGAAGGCATCAAGTTCGCCAATCGCGAGGTCACCGTGCGCCTGCCCGAGAGCGTGCGGCCCGAGGCGCTGGACGAGGAGGATATCGCCGCCATCGGCGCCGCGGCGCGGCGCGCGGTGGACGAGGCCGATGCCCAGCAGGGCGGACAGAAGGTCTCGCTGGCCGAGGCGCGCTGAGCGCGCGCCTCCCTTTCGCATGTTCCCGCACCTCCGGTCCGCAGATGCGGCAGATGCGGTGGCCTGATCCGGCCTAGAGCAGGTTCAGATCGGCCCGGGCCAGCGGCACGCGGTCCTTGGCCGACCAGACATAGACCTGCAGGTAGTTGCCGATGTCGAGCCCCTCGGTCAGCAGGTATTCCTGCCGGCCGATATAGGAGGTCAGCGGGCCGAGCACCGCCTCTTCCTTGACGCCATCCTTGCCCAGAACGACCTGCGGCTCCTCGCCGCCATCGAGGAAGAAATCCTCACTCAACCGCACGATCCACTGCCCGTCGCGCAGCACCACCTCGGCACTGCCGCGGGCGATGCGCCCGGATTCACCGACAAACTGTCCCGTAGCGGTGACGGTCTCGGCCACCACCGCCGGCGCCGCCGGTTCCGGCGCCGATTCAAGGCCGAGCCAGCTGCAGCCGGACAACAGCCCGATCGCCGACACGGCCAGAATGCGTGTTACAGGATTCATGGTCTTCTCCCTCAGGTTCCGATGTGCGACGCTCTGTGCGCCACCCGACGCCGGCACCGCTTCGCGACGAGACCATGAAACCGGTGCCGGGGGCAAGACCGCATCTCCCGGCCCCCGGCGGGACGTGATGTCAGAGCGTGCCCTCGAAGGAGAGCTTCATCTCCTCGATGCCGGCGGCGATGCCGACACCCTCGGTGGTGGAGACGCTGGCCGGCTGCAGCGAGATCGCATCCTCGAACCCGCCGACAAGCACGCGCCCGCCGACACCCTTGCCGAGCGTCGCCTCGGCCGAGGCGCCGACATAAATGCCCTTGAGATTGCCGGGCTTGAGCGAGGTGGAGGGGGCGAACACCACCCAGCGGACGTGCTCATCGTCATTGTCGCTCAGATCGATGCCGAGCTTGTCGATCTTGGCCGTGTAGAATTCATCGGGCGCATTTCCCCCCGCCGGGTGATAGATGCAGTCGAAACTACGTCCGGACACGATGACGAGATTGGTCGAATCGGTCAGCCGGCAATCGAGCATGCCGACCTCGATCTTGCCGTCCTGGGCCAGTGCAGCTCCTGCGCCGAGCGCCACGACCGCGGCCACTCCTGCCGCCTTGACGATCCGTGAGAGAGACATGCTGTCCTCCATGTCCTGTGGTTTGCTATGTCATTGAGATAATTATTGCCTGCACGCCCTCAAGGGGCCGACCGCAGGATCGGTCGGCCAAGGGGTGCCGCGCGCGAATTCGTGATCCTGACCGTGAACCGGGCTGCGCCGGCCTCAGGGCCAGCCGGTCTCGAAATGCCAGTCCAGCCCGGTCACGGCTTCCAGCCCGTTGACGCCCGCCTTCGCGCCGGCATCGGTGAAGGCGAGCTGATCGAGGCCGATGGCGCTGGCAGCGGTGTTCTTCACGACCATTGTGGTGCCGCCGGACATCACGATGCGCGTATGCCCGCCCGCCTCGGAAACCGTCAGCCCCAGCGTGACCTGATCGGCAGCACTCAGATCGGCCAGCGTACCGGTGCCGACCAGATCCTCGGCCAGCCAGAACCCGGTGCTGTCGGTGGCGCCGATCACCAGCAGATAGTCATCGGCAGCAAAGTCGCGCAGCACGTCCCTGTCGTCATCGGTGTCGAACACGAAGACATCGGCGTCCAGGTCGCCCGTCAGCTTGTCGTTGCCATTACCGCCGCGGACGATGTCGAGACCCTTGCCGCCCCTGATGATGTCGTCGCCGTTCTGACCTTCGAGGCGATCGTCGCCGTTCTGGCCCAGGACGAGGTCGTTGCCGCCGCGGCCGAAAAAGAAATCATCGCCGCCCTTGCCGCGAAAGATGTCGTTCTTGGCAGCGCCGGTAAATACGTCCGTCTTCCTGCCGCCGGTGAAATCGGCGGTCCCTTTGAGAACCCCGTCGCTCGCCAGCGATTTCGCCACGGTCTCGGTGAACGCTCCGCCGATGCCCACC
>RFIR01000420.1 GCA_003695135.1 Alphaproteobacteria bacterium
CGAGGTCTATTCCAACACCGGCGGGCAGGCGTCGAAGGCCACGCCGCTGGGCGCCATCGCCAAGTTCGCCGCCGCCGGCAAGCGCACGCCGCGCAAGGATCTCGCCCTGCAGGCCATCGCCTATGGCAATGTCTATGTCGCGCAGGTGGCGATGGGGGCCAATCCGCAGCAGACGCTGCAGGCCTTCCGCGAGGCCGAGGCGCATCGGGGCACCTCGCTCATCCTCGCCTACAGCCACTGCATTGCCCATGGCTTCGATCTGCGCCAGGGGCTGGCGCAGCAGGACCGGGCGGTGGCCAGCGGCTACTGGCCGCTCCTGCGCTACGATCCGGAGCTGCGGACGGTGGGCGAGCCGCCCTTCCGGC
Organism: Alphaproteobacteria bacterium; assembly: GCA_003695135.1. Lineage (GTDB taxonomy): Bacteria > Pseudomonadota > Alphaproteobacteria > Rhodobacterales > Rhodobacteraceae > J013. The sequence continues at coordinate 366 of RFIR01000420.1, forward strand.
TCGACAGCCCGCGCCCGACCATCCCGTTCAAGGATTATGCCTATAACGAGCTGCGCTACAGCGCGCTGGCGGTCAGCCGCCCGGCGGAGGCGGCCGAGCTTCTGGCCGAGGCGCAGGAGCTCATCCGCCACAAGTACCGGACCTATGAAGACTTCGCCCGCATGGAGGCGGGGCCCGATGCATCCCAGGCGATGGGTGCATCGCGCAAGATGTGAGGGAGGCGGGAATGGATCTGAGAACCAGCTATCTCGGCCTTGAGCTGCCGAGCCCCATCGTCGCCAGCGCCAGCCCGCTCAACGCCCGGCTCGACAACCTCAAGCGGCTTGAGGAGTGCGGCGCGGGGGCTGTGGTGCTGCCCTCGGTCTTCGAGGAGCAGATCCAGCGCGAGCAGGAGATCATCGACGCGCTTATCGACCGCGGCGCCGAAAGCTTCGGCGAGGCGCTGAGCTACTTCCCGGCGCAGACTGCGCAGGGCTTCGACAGCGCGCGCCAGATCGACCTGGTCGAACATGCCGCAAGCGCGCTCTCGATCCCGGTCATCGCCAGCCTCAACGGCGTCACCGACAGCGGCTGGATCGACTATGCCCGCGCCTTCGAGGCCGGCGGCGCCCGCGCGATCGAGCTCAACATCTACTTCATCCCCGCCGATCCGGAGGTGAGCGGCGAGGAGGTCGAACGTCGCTATCTCGATGTGGTGAGCGCGGTGGTCGATGCGGTCGATCTGCCGGTGTCGGTCAAGATCGGCCCCTATTTCAGCTCGCCCGGCCACATGGCGAAACGGCTGGTCGCGGCCGGGGCCAGCGGGCTGGTGCTGTTCAACCGCTTCTTTCAGCCCGATATCGACCTGACGACGCTGGCGGTCGAGCCGAGCCTGGAGCTGTCGGGCGCCTATGAAAAGCGGCTGCCGCTTCTGTGGATCGGGGTGCTTGCGGGGCGGATCGAGGCCTCGCTGGCGGCCACGACCGGGGTGGAGAGCGCGGCGGATGTGGTCAAATACCTGCTGGCCGGGGCCGATGTGGTGATGACGACCTCGGCGCTGCTGCGCCATGGCATCGAGCACATGCGGGTGCTGAATGACGGGCTTGTGGACTGGCTGGAATCGCGCGGGCTGGACAGCCCCGATGCCATCCGCGGCCGGCTGAGCCATGGCCGCATCGAGCGGCCGGAGGAGTACGAGCGCGCCAACTACGTCCGCGCCTTGCGCGAATACGCGCTGCACTGAGCGCGCGGCCGGCTCAGGGCAGGTTTTGGAGCATGCGCCTGCATCCCTGTTCACCTTGGTTCCCGACGCGAGGGCTTGCGGCCGCCCGGGTGGGCGCGAATGCGCCCGCCATGGTGAGACGGGACCGTGGCCCCTGTGGGGCCGCGTAAGCCCGTCGAACGGCAGGCGCATGCCCGGGTTGGCTGCGCTCTCCGGGCGGGTGCACCAGATTGTGCGTAACACGCTCTAGATGACGCAGCTTTCCATGATGCGGCCCTCGAAGACATCGACCAGCCCCACATCGCTCAGCCGCGGTCCGGCATTGCAGACCAGCGATGCGCCGAACAGGGCCTTGAACACCAGATAGGGCGGGTCCCAGTCCACCAGCCGGTCGAGCGCGGCGCGCAGCTCGCCGAAGCGCCGGGCGACGGTCCCGAGCGGTTCCATGCCGATCAGACCGCCCAGCGGCAGGGCCAGCGCAGCCACCACCTGTCCTTCTGCAGCCACCGCGACACCGCCCTCTCTGGCCCGCACCGCGTTGGCCGCGGCGGCCATGTCCTCGGGATCGCGGCCGAACACGGTCAGGTTGTGGCTGTCATGTGAAACGGTGGTGGCGAAGGCGCCGCGCCAGCGTCCCCAGTTTTCCAGAAACGCGACCCGCAGCGGCGTGCCGCGCCCGTGGCGGTTGATCACGGCCATGCGGATCATGTCCCCGGGCAGAACCAGCCGGCCGTCGCGGATCTCGACCACCCGCTCGCCCCATTGCGGAAAGCGCGGGCGGGACAGGGTCGCGATCCTGGCCCGGCTTCCGCGCGCGGGGATTTCGAAGTCGGCCGGGGCAAGCTCGGGCACCCGCACCGTATGCAGCAGTGCCGGCGGCACCGGGGCCTCGGAAGGCGGATCGACGAGTGCGCCGGATCGGGCCACGATGCGGCCATCGGCAATCACCGCCCGCGTGCGGACCTGATCGGGATCGGAGACGACCAGCAGATCCGCCCGCCTTCCCGGTGCGATAAGGCCGAGATCGCGCCGCCCGATGGCGGTAGCGGCATTCAGCGTCGCCGCGCGCCATGCCCATTCCCGCGGCAGGCCGGCGGCGATCAGCAGCCCGATCACCCGGTCGAGCCCGCCGCGTTCCAGCAAGTCGTCGGGAAACACGTCATCGGTGCACAGCGTCACCGTCTGCGGCAGCCGGCCGAGATCGAGCAGCGCGGCGGCGAATTCGGGCAGCAGATGCTCGTGGGAGCCGCGCAGCTCGACGGTCATGCCCGCCTCTAGCCGGGCGATGAGGTCTGCCGCCGAGGTCAGCTCGTGATCGGTTTCCACACCGGCCGCGGCATAGGCGGCCAGATCGCCGCCCGACAGCCCGCGTGCATGGCCGCAGACCCGCTTGCCGCTGGCCAGCCCCGCCGCCACGATGCCGGCGACGCGGGGATCGCCGTTCAGAAGCGGCTGCATCGTCATCAGCTCCGCCAGCCCCGCAATGTCGTCGCGGGCCAGGAGCGCGGCGATCTTGCCCGGCCCGAAATCGCCGCCGCAGCTTTCGTAGCCGGGGGCGGAGGGCACACAGCTCGGCGCAAGGACGAGAAGCCGCAGCGCCAGCGCGCGGGTGGCCGCGCAGGCATAATCGACCCCGGCGAGGCCGGCGACATTGGCGAGCTCGTGCGGGTCCCAGACGGCGGTGGTGACCCCGCGCGGCACGACGGCAGCCGCGTATTGCGCCGGGGTGATCATCGAGCTTTCCACATGCATATGGGTGTCGATCAGCCCCGGCAGCACGAAATCGCCGCCGGCATCCAGCCGCTCATGCGCATCCCGCGCGGGGTCGGGCTCGTGCACGCTGGCAATCAGCGCACCGACAAGGCCGATATCGGCGCGCCGTTCGCGCCCGGTCACCATGTCGAGGATGCGGGCATCGGCAATCAGCAGATCGAAGGGGCGCAGGCCGCGCGCCGCCTGCACCGCACTGGCCCGCAGCTCGGGGTCGCGGAGGTCGGCCTCACGAGGCATGGGCGAGCGCTCCCGATACGGCCTGAAGACAGAGGCCGGCGATCTCGCGCGCCGGATCCTGCGCCGGGCCGGAGGCAAAGCCGGTCGCCAGCCGGACAGAACCGCGCGGATCGGGCTCGAATCGTGTCGCGCCCCAGCTTTCGCCGGGATCGGTGACCACCGCCATCCGGCAGGGGCGGAACGCGAACAGCTCGGGCCGCAGCGCCGCCAGCGCGGCCACCGGGTCATAGATTGCCATGCCGGCTCGCCCGCGCGACAGCGCGATGTCGAGATAGCCGCCCAGCAGATCGGCCGTCAGCGGATCGGTCGGCGGCAGGTCCCCGGGGCCGAAACTCACCTTGCGGCAGAGCATCAGCTCGATCACCTCGAGCGGCAGACCGGCATCGGCCACCATCGCCGCCGCATCCGGGTCGGCCAGCGCGTTGAACTCGGCCGCGGGTGTGTGGTTGCCGGGCCCGTCGCTGCCTCCCATCCAGACCAGCCGTGTGATCCGCCTTGCGGCAGCGGGA
>RFIR01000421.1 GCA_003695135.1 Alphaproteobacteria bacterium
CCTCGGTGCCGGGCAGGTAGCAGACGTCCCTGGCCCGGCACGCGGCCAGCAGCGCGCGGCAGGTCGCGGGCGGATCGAGCCGCGCGGTCAGATCGTCATGCAACAGCCCGAATGGGGCCGCCTCTGGCGCGACCCAGCCCGGCGCGGCATCGGCGGGCAGGATGCGCGCGCGCCCCGCCCCCCACAGCCGCGCCGCTTCGGCAACCCTGGCCTCGGCCCGCGCGCGCCTCTGCGGCGTGGCCAGCGGCTGCAGGCAGCCGACCCGTCCGTAGCCGCTGCGCTCGCCGCCTGTCGCCTCCACCGCGGCCAGCGCCGCGCCCAGCCCGTCCAGCGCCCGCATCTGGAACGCCGATTCCGGCCCCCAGCGTTCCGGTGCATGCGGGGCGAGCGCGCCGACCGGCCCGCCGCTGGCGCCGGACCCCGCCTCCTCGCGCTCGATCAGCGTCACCGCCAGCCCGCGCGCGAGCCCGGCCCAGGCCGCCCACAGGCCCCAGGCACCGGCGCCGATCACCACCAGATCGCCAGGTCTTGCCATCTCCCCTCCACCGCTGCCATGGATCGGGCCGAATTGAAGCACGGGAACACGCGCCGATGCAAAACCCCGAGCTGGACTGGCGCGCCGGCGACACGCCGTTTTCGCGCCGCTACCGCGATCCCTATTACGCGCCGGAGGACGGTCTGGCCGAAAGCCGCCATGTCTATCTTGCCGGCACCGGGCTGCCGGAACGGTTCCGCCCCGGTTTCGTCATTGCCGAACTGGGCTTCGGCACCGGTCTCAACTTCCTCGCTGCCTGGGCGAGCTGGGAGGGGGCCGGGGTGGAAGGGCGCTTGCGGTATGTCGGCTTCGAGATCGCCCCGCTTGCCGCGCCCGACATGGCGCGCGCCCTGTCGCGCTGGCCGGAACTCTCGCCCTTCACCTGCCGCCTGCTGGCGGCCTGGCCGCCGCGCGAGACGGTGCTGCGATTCGACACTGCCGAGCTGGAACTGGTGATCGGCGATGCCCGCCAGACCCTGCCCGGCTGGCAGGGGCAGGCCGATGCCTGGTTTCTCGACGGCTTCAGCCCGGCGCGCAATCCCGAAATGTGGGAGGCGGGGCTCATGACCGAACTCGCCCGCCACACAAGGCCCGGCGGGCGCTTTGCCACCTTTTCCGCCGCCGGGGCGGTACGGCGCAACCTGACGGCCGCGGGATTCGCAGTGCAAAAGCGCCCCGGCTTCGGCCGCAAGCGCGAGATGTGCTGTGGCATGCTTGCCTGAATGCCCGGCTGCGGTCACAATGCAGGCTCCGATCGGTTCATCACGGGTTCCCTCGACATGGTCCAGCGCATTCTCGGCCTGATTCTCGCAGTGTTGCTGCTGTCCCTCCCGGCCCGGGCGCAGGACAATCTCGCCCCGCCGGGCAAGGTCTGGGTGCAGGTGGCGACCGAAACCGATCTCGCCACCGCCACGTCGCGGGCGCAGCGCTTTGCGCGCGAGTTCGAGTTCACCCGCATCTTCGTGATCGAGCCGGAGGGCTATGCCATCGCCCTGGGCGTTGTGAATCGCAGCGAGGCTGCCGCCACGGTGCGCTCGCTGATCCGGCGCGGCCGCATCCCGCGCGATACGGTGACGACGCGGGGCGAGGATTATCTGCTGGAAATCTGGTCGGCCAAGCGCAAGCGCATCGCGGGCGACGGCTTCGCGCCGGAATTCGCCGAGGCGCTGAAGCTCGATCGCAGGCTCAGCGCCTCCCAGCGCCGGGCCACCCAGCTGGCGCTGATCTGGAGCGGGGAGCTGCGCGACATGGCCGATGGCAGGATCGGCCCGCGGACGCGGGCGGCGATCCGGTCCTTCCAGCGCAAGAACGACCTGCCGCCGACCGGCTATCTGACCTATGACCAGTTCGATATGCTGATCGCGGCGCGAGACCGTGCCCAGCGCGCGGTGGGCTGGCGCGTGGTCGAGGACGGGCCGCTCGGCCTGCGCATCCGTCTGGCCGCAGCGCTGTTCGACGCGCCAAGGAAGGTCGATGTCGGGCTGCGCCTGCAGGGCCGCGGGCCGGCGGCGGGCGCGACCCTGTCGCTCCTGTCGCTCAAGCACGGGCGGCGCAGCCTCGACAACCTCTATGACGCGGCGAAAGGCAATCTGGACCGGGGGGCGCTGCTGCGGCGAACCGCCGACGGGTTCCTGCTGCGCGGGCTGAACGGAAGGCGGGTGCTGTTCACCGCGGCGCGGCGCGAGGGCGATGCGGTGCGCGGCTTCCTGCTCAGCTATCCGGCCGATCTGGCGCCGCTGCTCGACCCGGTGGCCTTCGCCATGCAGGCCGCCATCGAGATCCGCCCCGTGCGCAGTCGGCCGCTGCTGGCCGAAGAGCTGGGCCTGCCCGCCCCGCGCGAGGACCGGCCCGAGCCGCGAATGACGCCGGAGCGGCGCGAGCCGCCCGAGGTTGCGAGCCGGTCTGGCAGCGGCAGGGCCAATGCCACGCCGCGGGACCGGCGCAGGCCGCGCACCGAGACACCGCGCCGCGACACGCCGCGGCCCGATCGCCGCCCGCGCGTGCGACGCGATGACGAC
>RFIR01000422.1 GCA_003695135.1 Alphaproteobacteria bacterium
CCCTCGCGCGTCACCGCCAGCACCAGCTCCGGTTCGGGATTGTTCCAGTGCGAGGCCGGGTGCAGGCCCACCCGCGCGCCGCAACCGACCGCGGACAGCACCGGGGCCTTGGTGAACACCTCGGCATCGGGGCCGATGCCGACCTCGAGATATTGCGACCAGAGGCCCATCTCGCTCAGCACCCGCTTGACCTCGGCAGCCTTCTCCGAGCCCGGTTCAAGCCCGCGCAGCGACCCGCCGAGGACCGGCTCGAGCCTGGCCCGCAGCGCCTCGGCCCGGGCCGGATCGCCGCGTGCCTGCTCCTCGACCACGCGCTCGATCATCGAGGCGGCGAAGGTGACGCCGGCGGCCTTGATCACCTGCAGGTCGCAGGGTGCGAGCAGCCGGTCGCACGCCTCGGCCACCGCCCCGTCGAGGAAGTGCTGCAGGGGCCCGAGATCGGGAAAGTCTCCGCGCAGCGATGCCGGCAGATCGGGCCGTTCGAGCAGACGCGAGGTGGTCGGCGCGAGAGCGGATATGTCAAGGCAGCGCCCCTCCCGGACCAGCACCGGCACCGGGCCGGCAACTGCCTCGACCCAGACCCGGCCGATCAGGATCGCGTCGCGATCATGCGGCAGGATCGTTTCTGCTGGAAGGCTCGCCATCGCGCGGGCCGCCTATTTCGGGGCCATGCGGATGGCGCCGTCAAGCCGGATCACCTCGCCATTGAGCATGTCGTTGGCCACGATGTGGGTGACGAGCGCAGCGTATTCGGCCGGATTGCCCAGCCGGGCCGGAAACGGCACCTGCGCGCCGAGGCTCTGCTGCGCCTCCTCCGGCAGGCCCTTCAGCATCGGGGTCAGGAACAGCCCCGGCGCGATGGTCATGACCCGGATGCCGGCGCGGGAGAGATCGCGCGCCATCGGCAGCGTCATGCCCACCACCCCGCCCTTCGAGGCCGAATAGGCGATCTGGCCGACCTGCCCGTCGAAGGCGGCGACCGAGGCGGTGTTGACGATGACGCCGCGCCCGCCATCGGGGGTGATCGGCTCGGCCGCGCACATGCCGGCGGCCGACTGGGTGGCGACATTGAATGTGCCGATCAGGTTGATCGAGATGCAGCGGGCGAACATCTGCGGATCATGCGGCCTGCCCTCGCGGTCGACGCTGCGCGCCGCCCAGCCGACGCCGGCGCAGTTGACGCAGATGCGCTCCTGCCCATGCGCGGCGCGCGCCGTCTCCAGCGCCGCGCTCACCGAAGCGGGGTCGGAGACGTCGGTCCTCACGAACAGCCCGCCGATCTCGGCCGCCAGCGCCTCGCCCTCGGCCTCGTTGAGATCGAGCAGCGCGACCTTCGCCCCCTGCCCGGCCAGCTCCCGCGCGGTGGCCGCGCCCAGCCCCGAGGCCCCGCCGGTCACCAGCGCGGCCATGCCTTCGCCAATCTGCATCCTTCAGCCCTTCTTTTTCTGTCGCGGAACCACCGGGTGCCCCGCCTCCTTCCAGCCTGCGAAACCCTCGGTGATATGCGCCACGCGCAGCCCCAGCCGCTGCGCCACATCCGCCGCCAGCACCGAGCGCAGCCCGCCGGCGCAGTAGAACACGAACTTGCGGTCCTGCGCGAAGATGTCCCTTGCATAGGGGCTGGCGCGGTCGATCCAGAATTCCAGCATCCCGCGCGGCGCGTGATAGGCGTTGGGGATCATGCCGTCGCGGTCGAGCTCGCGCACGTCGCGGATGTCGATCAGCTGCACCGCGGGATCGTCTGGCAGGCCTGCGGCTTCGGCGACCGGGATCTCCTCGATCCGCGCCCGCGCCTCGGCGATCATCCGCTCAAGCGTGGTCTTGCCGCCCGATCCGGCTGGCGCTGCCGACCCGGTGCCGCGGTCCCTCTTCACCTCTGTCAAGCATCCCTCCCCCGGCCGCCTGCGCTATCTGCGCCCGGGCGGCTGCGGAGGTCAAGGGCGGCGGGAAGGAGAGGGTTCCGGGCGCCTCGCGACGGCGGGACCGGCGCGGCTATGGTGGCGGCATGGGCAGGGGCAGGCGCCGCGCGCATCGGCGCCAGCCGAACGCATTCGCAACAGGCGGGAGGCGGGCTCGCCGCCGGCAGCGGCTTCGAACTCAGCTGCGGAACGAGATCGTCTGACAGCCGGCCCCGGCAGCGGTGGCAAAGCTTGCCTGCTGTGGCAGAAGGGCCTCGCCATCCTCTCGGACATCCCAGCCGTCGAAGGATTTCTGCCCGACGCGGACGCGCAGGCGACCATCGGCGAGCCTTTCCACGAGTTCCCCCTGGACCGACATGTGACTTCCAAGCGTGATGGTTCTGAGCATCTTGTTCTCCCCAGCAAGTGCCCCGGTTTCTCCCCAACTGCCTGACGTCACCCTACGCGTCTGCCTCGTTGCTGTCTTGTGTCTAGCACAAGCCAATTGTTAAAGATTTGTGGCAAATTTTTGACCTAGACGAAAGTTTCTGTCAATACAAGTCATGGTTGTGGCGGATTTCCGGCGGTGATGTCGCAGCGCCGGCCCGCCGCCGATTGCCGTCCGGTCCGCCCGCCCGTTATAACGCGCCACAGTCGCCGGCACGAGCGCGCGGAGGAAGGCTCGACATGGACCCCCGACAGATCGCCGCCCTTCTGATCGTCCTCGCCGGCGCCTTCGGCGCGGTGAACTATCTCGTCTTCCGCCTGCCCTCGGCGATCGGCATCCTGGTGGTGGCCTTCATCGCCTCGCTGGGCGTTCTGGGGGTCGATGCGCTCATTCCCGCGCTCGACATCGCGGCACAGGTGCGCGGCGTGGTCGCGGAGATCGCGTTTTCCGAGGCGCTGCTGGAAGGCATGCTGGGGCTCCTCCTGTTTGCCGGCGCGCTGCATGTGCAGCTGGCCGATCTGCGCAGCCAGGCCCGCATCATCACGCTGATGGCGACGCTCGGCGTTGCGCTGTCCACGGTGGTCGTCGGCTTCGGCTTTCACTGGCTCATGGGCGTGCCGCTGATGGTGGCGCTGGTCTTCGGGGCGCTGATCTCGCCCACCGATCCGGTGGCGGTGCTCGGGGTGATGAAGGAGGCGAATCTGCCCGGGAGCCTGACCACCAAGATCGCCGGCGAATCGCTGTTCAATGACGGTGTGGGCTATGTGGTATTCCTGGTTCTGGCCGGGCTGGCCTTTCCGGGGACCGGCAGTCACGTCTCCGACGAGCCGGGTGAAATCGCGCTCTTCTTCGTGCAGGAGGCGCTGGGCGGCGCGGTTCTGGGCGGCATTCTCGGCTGGCTTGTCTTCCAGTTGATGAAGCGCATCGACGATTACGCGCTGGAGGTGCTGCTCTCGCTCGGGCTGGCCTTCGGCGGATACGAGCTGGCGACGACGCTGCATCTCTCCGGCCCGATCATGGCGGTGGTGGCGGGGCTCTTCATCGGCGATGTCGGGGTGAAATACGGCATGTCGGAAGAGACGCGCCAGTATCTCAACGCGTTCTGGACCCTCATCGACGAGATCCTCAACGCGGTGCTGTTCCTGCTGATCGGGGTGGAGGTGTTTGCCATCACCCTCGATCTCGACACGCTTTACGCCGGGGTCGCGGCGATTGCGCTCGCGCTGGTCGGGCGGCTGGCGGCGGTGGCGATCCCGGTCGCACTGCTCCGGCCCTTCCGGGACTACACAAAAGGCGTGGTGCCGATCATGACCTGGGGCGGGCTGAAGGGCGGCATCTCGGTCGCCCTCGCGCTCAGCCTGCCCGACAGCGAATGGAAGCCGCTGGTGCTGACCGCAACCTATGTGGTGGTGCTGTTCTCCATCGTCGTGCAGGGGCTGACCATCGCCCCGCTGGCCAAGCGCATCGGCCGCGAGCCGGGGCTGATCTGAGCGGCGGGCGGATGCGGACCGCAGGGCCGGGCCGAACTCCGGCGTTGACAAAACCGCCGATCGCACGCAGTCTATCGTTGGTGAAGCGGGGGCGTCTGCTCGACACCGGGGTGAGAAGCCGGGCGTGGCGAAGATGTCTCTCGCCACCGTAATTGCGGCTGGTGTCGAGGTTGAAAAAAATTGATTGCGCTAGCCGTTTTCCGGAACCTCCTGCCCGACATCGGCCGTACCGCCGCGGTGCTCTGCGCGCTCATCCTCGGCCTCGCCTTGCCGAACCCGTCTGAGGCGCAGGGGCTGGTCTGCGATGCGGACCCGCTGGGCCGGGACTGCATCGAATGCATCCTGACAACGCTTGAGGACAGCCGTCTGGGCGTTTGCTACCAGACCGCGCCCGCCCTGCCGCCGCCACGGGAGGCCGATGCCCCCTGCCCACGACGGCGCAAGCAAATCGAGACGGCGATCCGCGGCGCGCGGCTGGAGCTGCAGGCGCTGATGGTGGCCAATGCCGGGCTGGCGGCAAAGCTGACACGCTTCGACGATTCCGGGCAGAGCTGCGACATGCTGTCCGAGGATCTGGCCGAGGATCTCGCACGGCCGCCGGCCACCGGCAACAGCGCCGCGCAGCTGATCGCCTGTCTCGGCGATCAGATGCAGGAGGTCGACGCCTTGTTCGACCGCCGCGAGAACGGGGTGGACAATCGCGGCTCGGAGCTCCTGCGCCGGCGGATGCTGGTGCTGGGCGATGCGATCATCGAGCTGTCGGAATTCAGCCAGATCATGGAACGCCAGATCACCCGCGCCGGGCAGCTGCAGAGCCGGGCGCGCAACTATCTCGATCTGTGCAGTTTCTGACCGGCCATGCGCAAGGGAGTTGCCATGCTCAGACCACTCGTCCTTACCGTCGCCCTCGCCGCAGGAGCGACCCAAGCTCAGACGGAGGCCCCCCGTGAACAGGCTGATGCCGGCTGCCGCGAACGGGCAAGCTTTACCGAGGCGGTGCCACGGCCCGATCAGGAAAAGACCATCGCCTATCTGCGGGAGGGGGTCGGGGCGCTCTCGGGCTGCATCGACAGCTTCCTCGCCCGGGTCAAGGCGCTGGAGGAACGCGGCGAGGAGCCCGACTGGGACACCGTCAATCGCGAGTTGCAGCGAATCATCGACGCCTATGGCGGCGAGGTCAAGCGGCTGACCGGCCCCGATGGGGTGCTGGAAACCGCTCAGCTTCTCGTCGCCAGCCTCGATGCCGAGCGCAAGAACGCCGAAAGGCTATTTCCCGACGAGAAAGAGCGCGAGGCGCGGCTGGCCGAGATCGAGTCGCTGAAGTCACGCATGACCGAGGCCATCGACACGGTCGACACCACCGCGACCACGATCAACCAGCTTCTTCGCGAATTCCTCAAGATGCGTCCGCGCATTGCCTTCGACATCCGCCTGCAGCGGCTCAATCAGGCGGTGGGCGATCTGGAACAGATCGCCGCCCAGACCCGGGACCTGGTCCCGGCACTGGAGGCAGCGCAGAAGACCCAGACCACGCCGGCGACCGGCGACTGACCCGCCGTTATCCCGCAAGATGAAAGGACCCGAACATGTTTCGATCGCTGAGCGCATTGCCCATCGCCCTCATGCTCGCCGTCGGCA
>RFIR01000423.1 GCA_003695135.1 Alphaproteobacteria bacterium
AAGCTGCGCCGGCCCGATCTCAACGTCTTCGTGACCACCGGCGACGGCGACTGCTGCTCGATCGGTGCCGCGCACTGGATCCACGCGCTGCGCTACAACATGAACATGACGGTGCTGCTGCACGACAATCAGGTCTACGGGCTGACCAAGAAGCAGGCCTCGCCGACCTCGCCGCGCGGGCTTTCGACCAACACCACGCCGCGGGGCGCGAAGCTGGAGCCGCTCAACCCGCTTTCGGTGACGCTCGGGGTCTCCAACGTCTCCTTCGTCGCGCAGGCCGTCGACTGGATACCCGATCTGCTCTACGACATCCTGCGCCAGGGCTTCCGCCACCGGGGGCTGAGCTTCATCCACATCCTGCAGCGCTGCCCCGAATTCATGTCGCACCGCTTCGACGACTGGGTGCGCGATCCCGCGCGCATGCGCATCCTGACCCATGCCAACGGGCTGCGGCTGAAGCCCGAGGTCAGCCGCATCTACAAGACCCAGGAAACCCACGACCCGCGCAACCTGGAGCGCGCCCGGGCGCTGGCCGATCTGGAGGACGAGATCGCGGTCGGCATCCTCTATCACAACCCCGATGTGCCCTGTTACGACGATCTCTGCGCCGGCGAGCGGCCGAACACGCCGGCGCTGATCGAGACGGTGCTGAACGAGGAATTCGACAAGGTCACCATCTGGCCCGATGCCGGCGCCGAGCCAGCGGCTGCGGAGTAGAGCGATGGAACGCGCGATCCTGAAGGACACCGTTGCCGCTGCCGTGGACGAGGCCGCCGGGGCCGAAAGGGCCGATGACTGGCCGATCCGGCCGGCGCTGTTTGCCCGCTATGGCGACATCGACGCGCTGCGCCACGACTATCCGCTGGTGCTGATCCGGGGCGAGACGAAGGGCCGGTGCTTCCGCCCGCTGATGCGGATCGTCAACGACGCGCTGGCCGCCTCTGCCCCGCGCGGCAGCGAGGGCGAGGCGATGCGCCAGAACGTGCTTCGGCTGGAGGCCGCGATCCGCCGCCGGGTCTCGGGCGGCGAACGGGGCCGGCTGTCGGAGCTGTGGCGCAGCGCAGCGCATGATCAGCTCGAGGCCAGCGGCGAGGCGCCCTTCGGCCCGATGGACAGCGATTTCGACCATGTCCGCGAGGCGCTGGAGGTCGACGGCGCGCTGATCCCCTGCGATGCCGTGACCCCGCGCGCGGTGCTGCGCCATGTCTGGAAGGCGGTGCATCGCGAGCGCGCGCGGGCCTTCCGCAGAAAGGTCGATGCGCTGGTCCTTGGCCTGACCGACATCCTCAAGGCCGACTACGCCAAGTCCGAGGAGGCGCATCAGGCCGAACGGCTGCGCGACACGATGGGGGCCTCCGACGCCGATCTCTTGGATTTCCACGCCCTGTCGCGGATCCTCGTCCGCCAGCACCCCGAGGAGCGCCTGCCGCCCGACCGGAAGCGCCGCATCGAATGGGCGCTGCTGGTGCTGACCTCGCAGCGCTTCTACGGACCCGGCCGCGCCTCCGAACGCAAGCCGGGCCAGCCGGAACCGCATCACTACATCTTCGACAGCTGCAGCGAGGCGCTGGACGCCTTCCGCGCCCGGCTGCCGGAGGTGCTGCAGTTCGTCAAGGCGCTGACCGTGGCCGAGCTGGAGGCGCAGAACCGGTACGAGCCGGCGGTGCACGACCCGATCATCGACGCCTTCGACGAAAGCGATCTGACCGAGGAACAGCTGTCGCTGATGCCGGCGCCGCTGGTCTGCCTGCATGACGGGCAAAGCGGCAATGCCGAGCTGGTGCGCGCCTTCGAGGCGCTGGTCTCCGGCCTGCCCTTCAAGGTGCTGATCCAGACCGACGACATCCTCGGCGCCACCACGCCCGAGCCGCCGCGCGACCGGTTCGGCGGCGGCAGCGCCCGGCTGGCGGCGATGGCGATGGGGCTGACCAACACCTTCGCCATGCAGGTCTCGGCGGCGCATCTTTACGGCATGGGCGAGCGGCTGGAGCGCGGCATGCACCATGCCGGGCCGGCGCTTTTCTGCATCTATTCCGGGGCCACCCCGACCGTGCCGGACGTGCCGCCCTACCTGCTGGCGGCCGCAGCCACCGAATCGCGCGCCTTTCCCAGCTTCGCCTACGATCCCTCGGCCGGTCCCGACTGGGCGCGGCGCTTCGATCTTTCGGGCAATCCGCAGCCCGAGGCCGACTGGCCCGCCCATCCGCTCGATTTCGAGGACGGGCTCGGCCAGCGCCAGCACATGGACACGCGGTTCAGCGTCGCCGATTTCGCCATGTGCGACAGCCGCTACCGCCGCTTCTGCCGGCCGTTGAAGACCGGGGAGGAGGGCGACGACCCGGTGCCGGTGGCCGAGTGGCTGAACCTGCCCGGCCAGGCGCGCGAGGCGGCGGTGCCGTTTGCCCCCGGCCTCGATCCCGACAACCGGCTCTACCGGATTGCGCTGGACGAAAAGGTCGTCGCCCGCGCCCGCAGCGCGCAGGAGGCCTGGCGCAGCCTGCGCGAGTTGGCCGGCATCGGCAATTCGCATGTCGAGCGCGCACTGGCCGAGGCGCGAGCCGCCGCGCAGCAGGAAGCGATGCCGGAGCCGGCCGCGGCGCCTCCGGCAGAGCCGTCGCCACCGCCCCCCGCTGCCGCGCCCGAAGCCGAAGCCGCCGCCGTGCAAGCCGAGACCGCCGCAGCGCCGGAGCCGTCGGCCGCGCCTGCCGATGACGGGCTGCCCTGGATCGAGACCGCGCGCTGCACCACCTGCAACGAATGCACCCAGATCAACGCCGCGATGTTTGCCTATAACGAGGACGGCCAGGCCTTTATCAAGGACCCGAGGGCCGGATCTTTCCGCGAGCTGGTGGAGGCGGCCGAAAGCTGCCAGGTCAGCATCATCCATCCCGGAAAGCCGCTGAACCCCGACGAGCCCGATCTCGACGCGCTGATGGAACGCGCCGCGGAATTCAACTGAGCCTTCCTGCGGGCAATGGCGCAGGCCGTGGCCGGTCCGCTCTGCCCCAGATTGCTCTCGACAAGCCCGAACCGCTTCTGCAACAAATCCTGTGTGCCCGCGTGGCCGGTTGGTGGTAGCCTGCCTGCGCTTGCGGCAGGACGAACCGGCTCAAGCCGGTGTGACAAGAGGGAGGAGACGATGAAGAGACGCCATTTCGGGGCCCTGCTCGCGGGGGCCGTGACTGCCCTGACTGCGCCAATCGCCTTCGGAACCGCCGCCCAGGCGGCCGAATGCATCGCGCCGGCCAATCCCGGCGGCGGCTGGGACTTCACCTGCCGCCAGATCGGCAAGATCATGTATGACATCGGCGTGGTCGACGAGCCGATCCAGGTCACCAACATGGCCGGCGGCGGCGGCGGGCTGGCCTTCTCGCATGTGGTCAACGAGCGCAACGATGATCCCGAGCTGATCGTGGCCGCCAGCCAGGCCACCGCCACGCGGCTGGCGCAGAACGCCTATGGCGGCGCCACCGCCGATCAGGTGCGCTTCGTCGGCGCGATCGGCGCCGATCCCGGCGTGCTGGTGGTCGCGGCCGACAGCCCCTACAAGACGCTCGGCGATCTCGTCGAGGCGGTCAAGAAGGATCCCTCGGCGATCACCTTCGCCGGCGGCTCGGCGGTGGGCGGCTTCGACCATCTCAAGGTGCTGATGGTGCTGAAGAAGGCCGGCTTCGACGACATCCGCAGCGTCAAGTATATCGGCCTTGACGGCGGCGCCGACGCCATCACCCAGGTGATCGGCGGCCATGCCACCGTGATGACCGGCGACATCTCCGAGATCGTCGGCTTCCTGAAATCGGGCGAGGTCCGGGCGCTGGCGGTGATGACCGAAGAACGCGTGCCCGGCTTCGAGCAGATCCCGACCGCCAGGGAGCAGGGCTTCGACGTGGTCGCGGTGAACTGGCGCGGCCTCTACATTCCCAAGGGCGTCAGCGACGAGGTGTTCAATAGCTGGGCCGAGCGTCTGAAGGCGGTGGCCGAGAGCAAGGAGTGGCAGGAGGCAATGCGCGCGAACGGGCTTGCCCCCTTCACCAAGGTCGGCGCCGACTTCCAGAACTGGGTCAACCAGGTGATCGCCGATACCGAGACCCTCAGCCGGGAAATCGGGGTCATCCAGTAATGGCCTCCGACCGGATCTTCGGTCTGGTCGTCACGATCGTGGCGCTCGCCTATGTGGCGAGCGCCACCCAGATTCCGCTGAGTCTGCTGTCCGACCCGGTGGGATCGCGCAGCTTTCCCTATCTGATCGGCGGGGTGATGGCGCTGTGCGGGGTGGTGGTGATGCTGCGCCCCGATCCCGACCCCGAATGGCCCGCGCTCGGCACGCTGGGCGCGCTTCTGGTCACGGTGATCATGCTGGTCGCCTATGCCTATGCGCTGCGCCCCTTCGGATTCCTGATCCCCACCGCGATCGCCTCCGGCGTGCTGTCCTACCAGATCTCGCAGCGCGTCCTGCCGGCGGTGGCGACCGGGCTCGGCCTGTCGCTGGGTCTGTTCGCGCTCTTCAAGTACGGCCTGCATCTGGGCCTCGTCGCCTTCCCGAAGGGCTGGTTCTGAGCCGATGGACACGCTTGCCAATCTCGCGCTGGGCTTCGGCGTGGCGCTGTCGCCCTTCACCCTGATGCTGGCGGTGATCGGCTGCTTTCTGGGCACCATCATCGGCGCCCTGCCCGGCCTCGGCCCGTCGAACGGGGTGGCGATCCTGATCCCGATCACCTTCACGCTGGGGCTCGACGCCACCTCGGCGCTGGTGCTGATGACGTCCGTCTACTACGGCGCGATGTATGGCGGGCGGATCAGCTCGATCCTGCTCAACATCCCCGGCGACGAGCCGGCGCTGATGACCACGCTCGACGGCTATCCGATGGCCAAGGCAGGCCGGGCAGGAGATGCGCTGGTGTTGTCGGGCGTGGCGAGCTTCGTCGGCGCGCTCTTGGCCACCATCGGGCTGATGTTCCTTGCGCCGCTTCTGGCGCGCATCGCATATCTCTTCGGGCCGTCGGAGTATTTCGCGCTCTATCTGCTCGCCTTCTGCACCCTTGGCGGCATCGCCTCGAAGAACCAGGCCAAGGCGGCGATCGCCTCCTGCATCGGGCTCGGCATCGCCATGATCGGGCTTGACAACTTCTCCGGCCAGCCGCGGCTGACCTTCGGCAGCCTGCATCTGATGGACGGGGTCGATTTCCTCGTCGCCATCGTCGGGCTGTTCGCGGTGGCCGAGGTGTTCTTCTTCATCGAGAGCCACGGCAAGAACACCTCGATCGGGGTGAAGTTCGAGCGGGTGACCGTACCGGTGCGCGACATCATCGCCAGCGCCTGGACCATGCTGCGCGCCTCGGTGGTGGGCTTCATCGCCGGGGTGCTGCCGGGGGCGGGCGCCTCGCTCGGCTCCTTCCTCGCCTACATGTCGGAAAAATCCATCGCCGGGCCGAAAGGCGGCTTCGGCGAGGGCGCGCCGCGCGGGGTGGCCGCGCCCGAGGCGGGCAACAACGCCGCCGCCGGCGGCGCGCTGGTGCCGATGCTGACGCTGGGCGTGCCGGGCTCGGGCACCACCGCGGTGCTGCTCGCGCTCCTGATGACGCTCAACATCACCCCCGGCCCGACGCTCTTCGCCGAAAAGCCCGATGTGGTCTGGGGGCTGATTGCATCACTTCTGATCGCCAATTTCGTGCTGCTGGCGATGAACGTGCCGCTGGTCAGGCTGTTCGTGCGGGTGCTGCAGGTGCCGCCATGGGTGCTGCTGCCGGGGGTCACGATGATCTCGTTCGTCGGGATCTACTCGCTGTCGGGCAGCTATTTCGACCTGCTGATGATGATCGGCTTCGGCGTGCTGGGCTGGGCGCTGCGCAAGCTCGACGTGCCCACCGTGCCGATCATCCTCGGCATTCTGCTCGGCAACCACATGGAGGACAGCCTGCGCCGCGCCATGGTGATCTCGGGCGGCGACTGGATGCATCTGTTCTCCTCGCCGATCGCGGTGGGGCTGTGGGTCGCCGCCATCCTCGGCTTCGTCGCGCCAATGTTCCTGCGGCCCCTGCTGAGACGGCCGCAGGCGATCACCGACTGATGACCCGCGTTCTCGTCCCCTCCGGCGCGCTGGGCCTGGGCTGGGATGCCGAGGCGCTGGAACGCGGGCTGGCCGCGAACCCGGACATCATCGCCATTGACGGGGGCTCGACCGATTCCGGCCCGCATTATCTCGGCACCGGCACGTCGAAATACTCCCGCGGCGCGACCCGCAGCGAATGGGCCGCACTGATCGAGGCGCGGGCGCGGGCCGGGGTGCCGCTGGTGATCGGCACCGCCGGGACCTGCGGCGCCGACAGCGCGGTGGACTGGCTGGTCGAGATCACCGCGGAGATCCTGCGCGATCGCGGCGAGCGGGCGCGCGTCGCGGTGCTGAAGAGCGGGCAGAGCGCCGAGGCCGTGTGCCGGGCGCTGGCCGGGGGGCGCATTTTGCCTCTGCACCCGGCACCGCCGATCGACGAGGACGTGATCGAAAGCTGCACCAACATCGTCGCTCTGGCCGGTGCCGAACAGATCCAGGCCGCTCTGGCCACCGGGGCCGAGATCGTCATCGCCGGGCGCACCACCGACACCGCCATCATCGCCGCCCTGCCGCTGGCGCAGGGTTGCCACGCCGGTGCCGCCTGGCACGGGGCCAAGATCGGCGAATGCGGCGCGCTCTGCGCCACCAACCCGCAATCGGGCGTGATCCTGATCGAATTCGATGCGGAGGGCTTCACCGTCACCCCGCTGGCCGATGGCGCCTGCGCCACGCCGCACACCGTCTCGGCGCACATGCTCTACGAGAATGCCGATCCCTTCATCCTGCACGAGCCGGGCGGCCATCTCGACGTGCGCGAGGCCCGCTACACCGCGCTCGACGCGCGCAGCGTGCGGGTGACCGGCTCGCGCTGGGTGCCGGCCGAGCACTACACCGTCAAGCTGGAAGGCGCGCGGCCGGCCGGGTTCCAGACCGTGCTGCTGGCGCTGCTGCGCAACCGCCGCTATGTCGCGGGCGCGCGCGAATGGGCGCGCGACATCGAGACGAAATGCAGCGCCCGCGTGCGCGAGCGGCTGGGGCTGGCGGCGGCCGATTTCCGCATCGAGCTGCGCCTGATCGGCTGCGATGCCAGCTTCGGCGCGCTGGAGACCCGGCAGGGCGATCCGGTCGAGATCGGCGCGCTGGGGATTGTCACCGCGCGGACCGAGGCGCTGGCGGGCGAGATCGGCAAGATGCTCAACCCCTATCTGCTGCATCATCCGCTGACGCGGGAGGAGGAGCTGCCGACCTTCGCCTTTCCGTTCTCGCCGGCCGAGCTGCAGCGCGGGCAGATCTTCGAATTCGCGCTCAACCACGTGATGCGGCTCGACCATCCGATGGACGCGTTTCGCCTGGAGGTGCGGGAGATTGGCTGAGCTCGGGCGCCTGGTCGAGAAGGTCCGCAGCAAGAATGCCGGACCGTTCTGGCTGACCATCGACATCTTCTGCGGCACGCAGGCGGCCTATGAAAGGCTGGCGCCCGCACTGACGAAGGCCCGTGTCGCGGCGGTGTTCGGCATTGCCGCCGACGAGGTAAGACGCTTCGACCTGCCCGATCTTGCGGTGATCAAGTTCTCGCTGCCGCGCCCGGCGGTGCAGGGCTCGGTGGCCGATCGCGACATGCACGGCGCCTCCTGGGCCGCGCTGCTGGCCGAGATCGACGTCACGACGGACTGAGCCGGGGCGCGTCGGGGTTGGAGCGTGTCGTGCCCCGTCCGGTCCATCGGCAGCTCCCCGACCCCATCCCGACCCGACCCGGCGGGCAGAAGGCGCGCTGCGGGCGCAGAACCCGGTCCGGGTCGCAAAGGCCCCGGACCGGCGGGTTCAGGCCGCGCGGGTCTGCGATGCCAAGGCGTGAGCGCGGATTCTGAACTTGCTGACCAGCTCGCTCAGCCGCTCCGCCGCCTGTCGCATGCGGTCGGCCGATTGCGCATTCGCATCGGCAAGCCGGGCATTCTGCTGGGTTGTCTCATCCAGCTCCTGCACGGCGGACTGCACCTGACCGACGCCCGCAGCCTGATCGGCTGTGGCGGAGGCGATATTACCCGCCGCCGTGGCGACGGAGCGTACCATTTCCACCAAGCTGCCCAGCGTCTCGCCGGTCTGATTGACGAGATCGACGCCGGAGCGGACATGGGCGCTGCTTTCGTCGATCAGAGAGCGGATCTCGCGCGCGGCATCCGAGGAGCGCTGCGCCAGATCGCGCACCTCCGAGGCCACCACGGCGAACCCCTTGCCCGCCTCTCCGGCCCGCGCCGCCTCCACCGCCGCATTGAGCGCCAGTAGATTGGTCTGGAAGGCGATGGAGTCGATCACCGAAATGATCTCGGCAATCTTGTCGGAGCTCTCGGCGATGCGGGTCACCGCCTCGATCGTCTCGCCGACCGCCTGACCACCGCGCTCGGCATGCGCGGTGGCATCGGCACTGTTCTGCCCTGCTTCCGAGGAGAGCTCCGCACTCTTCTTCAGCCCCTCGGAGAGCTCGATCATCGTCGCGCTGGTCTGCTCGATGGCCGCCGCCTGGGCCTCGGTCCGCGCGGCAAGGCTGCGTCCGCCCTCCGCGATCGGGGCCGATTCGGCCTCGACCTGACGCGCCGCGGCCGCCACCTCCTCGACCAGCCCGTGCAGCACGCCGACCGTCGTGTTGAAATCGCGCTGAAGCGCGGCGAACCCTCCTTGAAACTCCCCTTTCATCTCGACGGTCAGATCGTTGTGGGCAATCGCGCGCAGCGCCGTCTGCAACCCGTCGATGAAGGATTCGACCGCATCCATCAGCTGGTTGAGCCCGTGCGCGGCGACCGAGGTGAAGCCCAGATCGTCGATCGCGGTGACCCGGCCCTTGAATTCTCCCCGGCCCACCTCGCCGATGATGTCGAGAAACTCCGCTTCGAGCTGGCGCACGGCGGTCACATCCTCGATCCGCAGCGCGGTCCCGATTCGCGTGCCGTCGCGGGCGAGCACCTCATTGGGGATCACCTCGAGAATGCGCCCGCCCTCCCGCAGCTCCAGGGCGGGAACGCCATGCTGCTTGGCCAGTTGCCGGCTGTCCTGCCAGGCCTTCGCCACCCGGTCGAGCAGGGGCCGGAAGTTCGGATGCTTGCCGTCGGAGGCAGCGGCGGCCGTCAGGGCCGAAAGCGCGCCGGCATGGTGCGACCAGAATTCGTCGAAGGCCCTGTTGGCAATCACGACCCCGCCGTCATCGTCGAGAACGAGAGTCGCGAGCGGGGCGCCGGCCACCGCGGCCGAGGCCGCCGCCTGCAGCGCCGCGTTCTGCCGGAACACGCACAGCCCCTCCCGCAGCTCGCGCAGCTCGCGCAGACGGCTGATCGTCGGGATGTCCACATCCATCTGCCCCTCGGCGAGCCGGCGCGTGATCGCCGTCGCCGAGGCCAGGGGCCGGATCACCGATCTGAACAGGAAGACCGCAATGAAGATCAGAACCAGCAACGCGCCGGCGGCAAAGCCGAAGACCAGTACTCTGGCGCGTGATTCGACCGTGGCGGTCTGGGCGATGACTCTTTCAAGCCTGTCGTGATCGCGCTTGAGCACTTCGCGGGTCACGTCGAGCAGGCTCTGCAACTCGGAATACATGCGCTCCGCCGCCGCGTCGAACCGGACCATCATCGCATTGCCGCCGGCGGGACCATCCTTGACATAGGCCTCCGCCATCTTCCGGCCCTCGGCATAGAAGGGCTCGAATGCCGCCCGGACCGTGCCGAGCGCCCTGATCACCTCGCCAAGTTCGAGCTTTCGCGCAAGCGCTTCCGCCCCGGCCATGTGCTCGGAAAACGCCCGAGCGTTTTCTGCCGCCTTTTCAAAGCCGTCATCGAGCCCGTCGAGCCCCCGCGTGGCGGAGACGTCCGACAGGAACTGCTGGACCTGGATGGTCGCGATCTGGATGTCCTTGAGGCGGATCGCCAGCTCCATCTCCGGCCCGGCGATGCGCTGGATGGTCGCACTCGTCTCATCGAACGAATCGCGCATGGTGCGCATCGCCCAGTCCGACGTCGCGATCAGGGCCGCGATAAGCAGCGAGACCGCGATCAGCACGGCCACGACCGACGAGGTCACACTCTTGAACATGTGGAAGCCTCCAATTCAGCTTTGGCCACCGCTCTAGACGAGACGTGTAAAGAAGGAGAAAACGGACGGGAACATGGCGTCCGCTCGAAGCTTTGCCATGCCGTGGTCCGGATTTCCGCGCACCCGTATCGGCGACCGGCCGCAGAGCGGATCGCCTAGCCCATCAGCTCCCTCGTTCTGGGATAAAGTTCCCTGAAGATGCGATAGGCCCGGTCGAGCCGCGGGTCGGGCTTCGGCTCGATGCGTTCGACGACCGGATTCCAGCGCTCCAGATCGGCAGATGCGACATCGCCCACCGCCAGCGCGGCGAGGAAGGCATCGCCATAGGAGGCGCCGATGCTGGTCCGGCGCAGGATCTGCGGGATGCCGGCAATGTCCGAGGTCGATTGCAGCCAGATCCGGTTCTTCACCCCGCCGCCCACCGCGAATACCCGCGAAGGCGCCGCGCCGGCCTCGGCATAGGTCTCGATCACATGCGCGGTGCCATGGGCGATGCCTTCCAGAAAGGCGCGATAGATGTCACCCCGGCTGTGGGTGAGGTCGAGCCCGAACAGCACCCCCTTCGCCGCCGGATCGTGGATCGGCGTGCGCTCGCCGGAGAAATAGGGCAAGAGCACCAGACCGCCCGCACCGGGTGGCGAGGCGGCGGCTTCCTCGGCAAGGGTGGCGAAGGCGGTGTCGGGATCGAGCTCGCGCGCAAACCGGTCGCGGAACCAGTGGGTCAGCGTGCCGGAGGTGGCAAGCCCTGCCATCGACGCGTGCTGGCCGGCAAACAGCCACGGCGCGTACCACAGGCGCGGGTCGCGCACGGGCCGATCGGTCACCTCGATGATGAAGATGGTCGAGCCATACATCATCATCATGTCGCCCGGGCCACTGACCCCGACCGAGATCGCCTCGGCCGCCGCATCGATGGTGCCGGTGATGACCGGGGTGCCGGGGGCAAGGCCGGTGGAAGCGGCGGCCTCCCGCGTCACCCCGCCGACCACCTCGCTGCTCCAGACCGGTTCGGGCAGCCAGTCGAGCGGGCAGATGTCGCCGGCCAGCCGGTCGGTATAGCCCAGCGCCGCAACATCATAGAGCGGGCCGGTATTGGCCGCGGTGTAATGGTCGATCACCGCCCGCCCGGTCAGCCGTTCGGTCAGGAAGGAGGTCGAGCTGTGAATGCGCCTTGTCCGGGCAAAGATCTCCGGCCGGTTCCGGCGCAGCCACAGGATCTTCGGTCCCACCGATTGCGAGGTGAGCGCGTTTCCGCCCGTCTGCAGGATGGTCTCGGCGCCGATGCGGCTCGTCAATTCCTCGATCTCGGCCGCGGCGCGGGTATCCACGCCGTAAAGGACGCCGTTCATCAGCGGGCGGTTTTCGGCATCCACCGGCAGCATGCAGGGACCGATGGCCGACAGCCCCACCGCTCGCACCACCGCCGGATCGCGCCCGGCGAGCAGTTCCTGCGCGATGGAAGCGACCTCGCCCCACCAGTCTTCCTCCGGCCGGTGCTCGGCCCAGCCCGGCTGCGGCACCAGCATCTCGTGCGATCGCACCGCCTGGGCAAGGATCGTGCCGTCCGCACCGGCCAGCACGCCCTTGGACTGGAAGGTTCCGACATCGATGCCGAGATAGAGCTTCATCGGCGGACCTCGTCGCGGTTGAGCGGAAAGCCCGGCCCGATCCTGGCGATGCCTTCGATCAGGAGCCGGGTCAGCCCCTCCAGATCGCGCAGATCGCACACCTCCAGCGCCGAATGCGAGTAGCGCATGGGAAAGCCCAGATCGATGCAGGCCACGCCCTCGCGGCCCTCTAGCTGGATGTAGGAGGTCTCGGTCAGCGCACCGACATGGGCGCTGCGCTGCAGGCTCACCCCTGCGCCCTCGGCGGTCCGCGCGAAATGTGCGACCAGCGCGGGATGCGGGATCAGCCCGTTCAGCGTGCCGCGCCCGTGGAAGGAATAGAGCGAGATGGCCGGCCCGTCGCCGAGGCGGACTTCGCCGCGCGCGCTCATGTCGGGGGTGTCGGTGGCCAGCACCAGGTCGATCTGGATGACGATGTCGGGCGCGCAGGCGCGGATCGCGGGCAGCACGCCGCGCAGGTTGAATTCCTCCTGCACCGAAAACGCCAGATGCAGCGTCGGCCCGCCGCCCGCGGCCAGCGCCCGGGCGCATTCGACCGCCACCGCACAGGCGGCGCGGTCGTCGATGGCGGTCCCGGCCAGCCGGTGCTGGCCCAGCATCATCGCCCGCGGCGCATAGACGACCGGGGTGCCGATCTTGACGCCTGCGGCGCGCGCGGCCCCGGCGCTGTCGAAGCCGGCATCGACATAGAGTTCCTGATAGGGGACCACGCGGTATTTTTCCTCCGGCGTGGTGGCGTGGTGGCTCTTGTTGGCGATGACGCCGGGCCGGTCTCGGCCTTCGCCGATCTGCAGCAGCACCGCCTGCGCCGCCAACGCCCGCTCCGGCACGCCGCCGAGCCGCTCGAGCCGGAGGAAGCCATCGGCCTCGATCTTGCGCACCACGAAGCCGAGCTGGTCCATATGCGCGACCAGCATCACCGAGGGCGCATCCGCCGCGCCGGGGATGGTGGCGACCAGATTGCCCAGCCGGTCGGTGCGGTGGGCCAGCCCGATCGCTTCGAGCTCGCGCGCGATCCGCGCCCGCACCCGGTCCTCATGCCCGGCCAGCCCGGGCAGCGCCATGAGCTCCATGCTCAGCGCCGCCAGCCGCTCGCGCATCACTGCCCCCGCGCCGCGCGCGCCCGCGCCATGAAATCTGCCGCCCGTTCGGGGTCCACCGGGTTCCAGGTGTTGCCGTCGACCTTGAGCGAGGAGCCGACGATGCAGCCATCGGCAATGGCGAGGACCTCGGCCACCGTCTCGTGCTTCACCCCGGTATTGGCCATCACCGGCACATCGGGCAGCACCGCCTTGACCGCCTCCAGATCCGACATCGCCGCCGCCTCGCCGGTCAGCCCGCCGGAGACCAGCACCGCATCGGGGATGGAGGAGAACACCGCCGAGCGGGCGCGGTCGGGCAGCGGGCGCTGGTCGAGCGGCCAGGCGAACTCGGCATTGATGTTCATCAACACCGCACAGTCGCGACGCCCGAGCCGGTCGCGATAGCGGAAGGCCGCCCCGGCACTGGGTGCCCAGTGGCCCATGTCCGAGGCGAAGGTGCCGGTGAAAATCTCGCGCACGAAGGCGGCACCGGTGGCCGCGGCCAGCGCCATGGTCGCCATCGGGTCCCACAGCACGTTGACGCCGAAGGGGATGCGGATCTCCTCGCGCAGCGCCCCGATCAGCCAGGCCATGGTCGCGGTCGAGGCGGCATCGACCGACAGCTCATAGGGCCGGTCGTTCTCGTTGCCGAACATCACCGCATCGAACCCCGCGGCGACCAGCGCCCGCAGATCGGCGCGCGCGGCCTCCAGCAGCGCCTCCGGCCCGCCGGCCGCATCGTAGAGCGGCGTGCCCGGCAGGGCGCCGAAATGGACCATGCCGATCACCGGCTTGCCGGTTCCGAACAGTTCCCTGAAACGCCCCATCCTGCCCATCCGTCGCCGTTTGATCGAAGGAGTCCCGCGCGATGACGGGCCAAGGCTAGGATCATCGCCATCGGCTGTCCAACGAATTTGACGCGCGCCATCACCTCACCGCCCCGCCGGTACTCGACCGTGCCGCCAGGACGGAAACCCGGGGAAATCCATCGCGCCCGGGCGAGGACCAGAGATCAATGACAAGAGCCTACTCCGCCCGGGCGTCAGCCCGGGCAGCGCCCGCCCGCCCCCAAGGCGGGCGCTTCGCGCCGCCCCGGGCGGGCGCTGCCCTCGATGCTTCGAGGGCAACAGTCGGACCAGATACGCCGGTAGGAGAAAAATCGACAGGCCGTGGGTCGAATTCATCGAGCCTTGGTAGAACACGATGTTTCGACCGGCGGAGAAAAACCTTGCCAGAATGGCCGGGATGCCTTTCCCCTGGCTGCAAGATCAAGGGCCGAACCGGACCGGATCGCCGCGGAATACCGCGGCCCGCCGGCGACAGGACCGGCCGAATGCACGGGGAGGAGAAAATGAAAACGGGACTGATCGGGCTCGGCCTCGCTCTGGCGATGGGCCTCGGCTCCGCCGCGCCGGCCGAGGAGCTGTCGCTGGCCTATTTCATGGGGCCCAAGCACCCGATGAACCGGGCGGTGTTCACGCCCTTTGCCGAGAAGCTTGCCGAGCTGTCGGGCGGCAGCCTGACGGTCAGGCAGTTCCCCGGCGGCGCGCTCAACTCGGTGCCGCCCAAGCAGTATGCGATCCTGCTCGACGGGGTGGCCGACATCATCTTCACCCTGCCCGGCTACACGGCCGACGTGTTCCCGATGACAAATGTCGTCTCCCTGCCCGGTGTCTGCGACAGCTCGGTTGACTGCACCGAGGCGCTGTTGCGCGCGCGCAGCGTGATCGAGAAGGAATACAACGCCAAGCTGCTGGCGGTCTGGGCCAATGCGCCGCCGGTGCTGATCACCCGCGACAAGCCGGTGCGCAGGCTGGAAGACCTCGCCGGCATGAAGATCCGCGTGGCCTCCAAGACCGATGTGCCCTTCGTCGAGGCGCTGGGCGCCTCGGCGGTCGCCCAGCCGGTCACCGTGATCAACCAGAACCTCGCCAACGGCGTGATCGACGCCATCGCCATCGGGCCGTCGGCGATCGGGTCCTTCAAGCTGCACGAACCGGGCAACTACATCACCACATGGTTCCCCGGCTCCGGCTCGGCCTTCGTGCTGTTGATGAATCGCGAGCTTTGGGACAGCCTGAGCGACGAGCAGAAGGGCTGGGTCGAGGCGGCGGCCGATGAAAGCCTGTCGCTGAATGGCGGCCGCTTCTACGACAAGGCCGCCGAACGCGGGATGAAGATCGCCGCAGAGGCCGGGCTGGAGATGATCGAGCTGTCCGATGCCGAGAAGGCGCGCTGGAACGCGCTGATCGAACCGGTGCTGGAGAAGATCAAGCAACAGAAGGCCGGCAGCATGACCGTGGGCGAGATCATGGCGATCATGAAGGGCGAGTAGCGCGCCGGTGCCGGCACGTCCGGGCAGCTATCGCTGGTTTGACCGGCAGCTCGGCCGGCTGGCCGGGTTGTTTGCGCTGGCGGGCAGCCTGGCGGTGGCCGGGCTGATGCTGATCACGGTGGTCGCGGTGATCTGGCGCTACTTTCTCAACCGACCCATCTTCGGCATCGAGGACATCTCGGTGGTGACCCTGACCGTGATGGCCGCGGGCGCGGTGGCCTATGGCGCGCGCCACCGCGCCCATGTCAGTGTCGACGTGATCTCGCATTTCGCCGGGCGCCGGATCAGGCGGCTGACCGATCTGGTGATGCGGCTGCTGGCGCTGGGGATCCTCGCACTTGCGACCTATGCGCTGTTCGACAAGGCCTGCGGGGCCGAAAAGGCCTGCATCACCGCCAATTTCAGCATCGCCCACCGGCCGTTCTACTACGGCCTCGGCCTCGCCTTCGGCTTCTATGCCCTGCAGATGCTGTTCGAGCTGATCGGCGGCATCCTGCATTTCACCGGCAGCGACCCGCACGAGCTGCGCTACTGATGGATGGCGACACCGTCGCACTGATCGGCTTCGCCGCGCTGTTCGCTCTGCTCTTCATCCGCATGCCGGTCGGTCTGGCGATGATGCTGGTCGGCTGCTGGGGCATCTGGATGATCCGCTCGCGCGCCGCCATCCCGAAGCTCGCCGGCGAGATCTTCAACGAGGCCTCGAGCTATCCGCTGACCATCATCCCGCTCTTCGTGCTGATGGGCAATCTTGCCGGGGTCTCGGGGATGAGCCGCGATCTCTATGACGCCGCGCACAAGTGGCTGGGCCATCTCCGCGGCGGGCTCGCCTCGGCCACGGTGGTGGGCTGCGCGGGGTTCTCGGCGCTGTCGGGCTCCTCGCTCGCCGCGGCGCTGACCATGGGGCGGGTGGCGCTGCCCGAGATGGACCGCTTCC
>RFIR01000424.1 GCA_003695135.1 Alphaproteobacteria bacterium
CGGCAAGTCTGTGATCGTGATCGACCGCAATCCCACGCTGGGCGGGGTGTGCCTCAATGTCGGCTGCATCCCCTCAAAGGCGCTGCTGCATGCGGCCAAGGTCATCACCGAGGCCGAGGAGATGGCCGGGCACGGTATCGCCTTCGGCACGCCGAAGCTCGATATCGACGGCTTGCGCGGCTGGAAGGACAGCGTGGTGAAACAGCTCACCGGCGGGCTGGCCGCACTCGCCAAGGCCCGCAAGGTCACCTGGATCCGCGGCGACGGCAGCTTCACCGGGCCCAACATGATCGCGGTCACGGGCGAGACCGAGACCACGGTCAGCTTCGATCAGTGCATCATCGCCGCCGGATCGGAGCCGGTCACCCTGCCCTTCATTCCGCATGACGATCCGCGGGTGATCGATTCCACCGGCGCGCTGGAGCTGGCCGACATCCCCAAACGCCTTCTGGTGATCGGCGGCGGCATCATCGGGCTGGAGATGGCCTGCGTCTACGACGCGCTGGGGGCGAAGATCACGGTGGTCGAGCTGATGGACCAGCTCATCCCCGGCGCCGACAAGGATCTGGTCCGCCCGCTGCACAAGCGCATCGAGGGCCGCTACGAGAAGATCCTGCTCGGCACCAAGGTGACCGAGGTCAAGGCGCAGAAGAACGGGCTGAAGGTCACCTTCGAGGACGGCAAGGGCGAGAGCTCCAGCCAGATCTTCGACAAGGTGCTGGTCGCGGTCGGCCGCAGGCCCAATGGCCGGCTGATCGGCGCCGAGGCCGCCGGCGTGACGGTGGACGAGCGCGGCTTCATCCCGGTCGATCACCAGCAGCGCACCGGCCAGCCGCACATCTTTGCCATCGGCGATGTGGTCGGCCAGCCGATGCTGGCCCACAAGGCGGTGCATGAGGGCAAGGTGGCCGCCGAGGTCGCCGCCGGGCGCAAGCGCGCCTTCGATGCCCGCGTCATCCCCTCGGTCGCCTATACCGATCCCGAGATCGCATGGGCGGGCCTGACCGAGACCGAGGCGAAAGCAAAGGGCATCCGGGTGGAGAAGGGCGTGTTCCCCTGGGCCGCCTCGGGCCGGTCGCTGTCGCTGGGCCGGTCGGAAGGCATGACCAAGCTCCTGTTCGATCCCGAGGACGATCGCGTTCTCGGCG
The DNA here is from genome assembly GCA_003695135.1 of Alphaproteobacteria bacterium. Taxonomy (GTDB): domain Bacteria; phylum Pseudomonadota; class Alphaproteobacteria; order Rhodobacterales; family Rhodobacteraceae; genus J013. Next base: position 1,149 of record RFIR01000424.1, read on the forward strand.
CCGGCATCGTCGGGCCGAATGCCGGCGATCTGATCGCCGAGGTCGCGCTTGCCATCGAGATGGGCGCCGATGCCGTCGATCTCGCCCACACCATCCATCCGCATCCGACGCTGAGCGAGACGGTGAACTTCGCCGCCGAAATGTTCGAGGGCAGCATCACCGATCTCTTGCCACCGAAAAAGAAGCGCGGGTAAGAGGAAGCACCACAGCAGCCGAACGCAACGGCGCCATCCGGGGGACAGACTGGTGAAGATTGGCACGCCGAAGGAGATCTTCGAAGGCGAGGCCCGGGTGGCGATGACGCCCGATTCGGCCCGCGCCCTGCAGAAGCTGGGGCATGACTGCCTGATCGAGACCGGCGCCGGGGCGGCTGCCGGCTTCAGCGATGCGGCCTATGAGGCGGCCGGTGTCACCGTTCTTCCAGATGCCGCCACGCTTTACGCCGAGGCCGACATCATCACCAAGGTGCGGCCGCCGAGCACCGAGGAGGTGACAAGGCTGAGCGCGGGCAAGACGCTGATCAGCTTCTTCTACCCCGCCCAGAACAAGGAGCTGCTGGAGGCGGCGAAGGACACCGGTGCCAGCGTCATCGCCATGGACATGGTGCCGCGCATCAGCCGGGCGCAGAAGATGGACGCGCTGAGCTCGATGGCCAACATCGCCGGCTATCGCGCCGTGATCGAGGCGGGCAGCAATTTCGGCCGCTTCTTCACCGGCCAGATCACCGCCGCCGGCAAGGTGCCCCCCGCCAAGGTGCTGGTGGTCGGCGCCGGCGTGGCCGGGCTCGCCGCGATCGGCACCGCCGTCAGCCTCGGCGCCCAGGTCTATGCCTTCGACGTGCGCCCCGAGGTGGCCGAGCAGATCCATTCGATGGGCGCGGAATTCGTCTATCTCGATTTCGAGGATACCGGCCAGGACAGTGCGGCCACCGGCGGCTATGCCGCGCCGCAATCGGAGGAATTCCGGCAAAAGCAGCTGGAGAAGTTCCGCGAGCTGGCCCCGGAGATGGACATCGTCATCACCACCGCGCTGATACCGGGCCGGGACGCGCCGGTGCTGTGGACACGCGACATGGTCGAGGCGATGAAGCGCGGCTCGGTCATTGTCGATCTCGCCGCCGAACGCGGCGGGAATTGCGAGCTGACCGAGGCCGACGAGAAGATCGTCACCGAAAACGGCGTGACCATCATCGGATACACCGATTTCCCCTCGCGCATGGCGAGCCAGGCCTCGACCCTTTATGCCACCAACATCCGCCACATGCTGAGCGATCTGACCCCGGGCAAGGACGGGGTGATCGTGCACAACATGGAGGACGACGTCATCCGCGGGGCGACGGTGGTCCATCAGGGCGAGATCACCTTCCCGCCGCCGCCGCCCAAGGTCCAGGCGATCGCGGCGCCGCGCAAGGAGGCAAAGCGCGAGCTGACGGCGGAGGAAAAGCGCGCGCAGGAGTTGGCAGAGGTCCGCCGCAGCGCCAACCGCACCTCGGCCATGCTGGTGGTCGGCGGGGTGGTGACGCTGCTGGTCGGCAGCATCGCGCCGGTCAGCTTCATGCAGCACTTCATCGTCTTCGTGCTCGCCGTCTTCGTCGGCTATCACGTCATCTGGGGGGTCGCACATGCGCTGCATACGCCCCTGATGGCGCTGACCAACGCGATCTCCTCGATCATCATCCTCGGCGCGCTGCTGCAGATCGCCTCGCTGAGCTGGATCGTCACCATCCTGGCCGCGCTCTCGGTCCTCATGGCATCGGTCAACATCTTCGGCGGCTTCCTGGTCACGCGCCGGATGCTGGCCATGTTCCAGAAAAGCTGACCGGGGAGAATGGCAATGGAACCGGGACTGATCACGGCCGCCTATGTGGTGGCAGCCATTCTCTTCATTCTCGCCCTCGGCGGGCTGTCCAATCAGGAAAAGGCCAAGCGCGCGATCTGGTACGGCATGGTCGGCATGGCGCTGGCGGTGCTGGCGACCGTGCTCGCGCCCGGCATGGGCAGCTACTGGCTGGTCGCGATCATGGTGATCATCGGCGGTGCGGTCGGCGCCGTCGTCGCCGCGCGGGTGAAGATGACCCAGATGCCGGAGCTGGTGGCCGGATTTCACAGCCTGGTCGGGCTGGCGGCGGTGTTCATCGGGTTCAATGCCGATATCGAGGCCGGGCGCGCGGCCCGCGCCATCGCCGAAGGCACGGTGGACAAGCTGCAATCCTTCGCCGCGGTGGTGGCCCACAAGAGCCCGGTGGAGCTGTCGATCATGCAGGTCGAGATCTTCCTCGGCATCTTCATCGGCGCCATCACCTTCACCGGCTCGGTCGTGGCCTATGGCAAGCTGGCCGGCCGTATCGACGGCAAGCCGAAGAAGCTGCCGGGCGGGCACATGCTCAATGCGGGCGCGGCGCTGCTGAGCCTGATCCTCGCGGTGCTCTACGTCTCCGGCGCCGGCATCTGGACCATGATCCTGGTCGCGCTCGTCGCCGGCTTCATCGGCTGGCATCTGATCATGGGCATCGGCGGGGCCGACATGCCGGTGGTGGTCTCGATGCTCAACTCCTATTCGGGATGGGCGGCGGCCGCGGTCGGCTTCACGCTGGGCAACGATCTGCTGATCGTGACCGGCGCGCTGGTCGGCTCTTCCGGTGCGATCCTGAGCTACATCATGTGCCATGCGATGAACCGCCATTTCGTCTCGGTCATCCTCGGCGGGTTCGGGGGCACGGGCGAGCCGGCGCTGGAGGTCTCGGGCGAGATGGTCGCCATCGACGCTGACGGCGTGGCCGCCGCGCTGGAGGATGCCGATTCCATCATCATCGTGCCGGGCTACGGCATGGCGGTGGCCCAGGCCCAGCAGTCGATCAGCGAGCTGACCAAGCGGCTGCGCGCCCGGGGCAAGGAGGTCCGCTTCGGCATCCATCCCGTGGCCGGGCGGCTGCCGGGGCACATGAACGTGCTGCTGGCCGAGGCCAAGGTGCCCTATGACATCGTGCTGGAGATGGACGAGATCAACGACGATTTCCCCAACACCGATGTCGCCATCGTGGTGGGCTCCAACGACATCGTGAACCCGGCCGCGCAGGAGGATCCCAACTCGCCCATCGCCGGCATGCCGGTGCTGGAGGTGTGGAAGGCCCGGCAGGTCATCGTGATGAAGCGCGGTCAGGGCACGGGATATTCCGGCATCGAGAACCCGCTCTTCTACAAGGAGAACACGCGGATGTTCTATGGCGATGCCAAGAAATCCGTCGACGAGCTCTTGCAGCGGATCCCCGCATGAGCGGGGCGCGCCGGTCGCCATGACCGATTGACCGGCAACATGACCGGCACGCCATGAACGGCGCCCGCAACCTGCCTCTGCTGTTCGGTCTGCTCGCCGCGATACTGTGGGGCCTGTGGTGGATCCCGGTGCGCGGGCTGGAGGCGGCCGGGCTGACCGGCTCGGCGGCGGTGACGGCGATGTGTCTCGGCGCCCTGCCCGCGCTGGCGCTTGCGACCCTGCGGCGGGGCGGCGA
>RFIR01000425.1 GCA_003695135.1 Alphaproteobacteria bacterium
CATAAAATAAGTAAACTGATAGTTAAAATAAAATTTTCGGAAGTAGTTGGACATGCCGTAATATGGATTTTATTAACTATTGTTACACTTGGCCTGGCATTATTCATATACTATACATCTGTTGTGAAGCGTGTACTCAACGGGGTTGAGCTTGAGAAATTGAGCTAACGCCGCCTCAGAACAGATTGTCAAGGCTGAGCTGGTCGCCCGCGCGCGGCGGCGGGCGAAACAGGTCGCGGCGCAGCTCCGGCCCGCGCTCTGCCAGGCCGTGGCGTTTGCGCGCGGCCGCGACCCGGCGCGCGATCAGCGCCGCCAGCACCCCCTCGCCGGTGAGGCGCCTGCCCCATTCGGGGTCGTAGTCGCGCCCGCCATGCAGCTCGCGGACCTGGCGCATGACCCGCGCGGCGCGGTGGGGATAGCTGGCCTGCAACCATTCGCGGAACAGCCCGGCCACCTCCCGCGGCAGGCGCAGCACGATATGGGCGGCGAAGCTGGCCCCGGCATCGGCGGCCGCCTGCACCAGCCGCTCGATCTCGTGATCGTTGAGCGCGGGGATGAGCGGGGCGAGCATCACGCCCACCGGGCAGCCGGCGCGGGCGAGCGTCTCGATGGCGCGCAGCCTCGCATGGGGTGCGCTGGCCCTCGGTTCCATCCGCCGCGACAGGCGGTTGTCGAGGCTGGTCAGCGACAGCGCCGCACTGGCCAGCCCCGCCCGGCCCATCTCGCCCAGCAAGTCGGCATCACGCGCGACCAGCGCCCCCTTGGTCACCAGCGAGACCGGGTGGCGATGGGCGGACAGCACCTCCAGCACCGCGCGGGTGATGCGCCGGGCGCGCTCGATCGGCTGATAGGGATCGGTATTGGTGCCCATGGCGATGACATCCGGGCGGTAGCGGGGCGCGCGCAGCGCGCGGTCCAGCAGCTCGGCCGCCTGCGGTCTGGCGAGGATGCGGGTTTCGAAATCGAGCCCCGGCGACAGGCCGAGAAACGCATGGGTCGGCCGGGCAAAGCAGTAGATGCAGCCATGTTCGCAGCCGCGATAGGGGTTGACCGAGCGGTCGAAGCCGATATCGGGCGAGTTGTTGCGCGCAATGATGCTGCGCGTGCGATCCTCGGCAACCTCCGTGACCAGCCGCCGGTCCGAGGCGACATCGCCGCCCCAGCCATCATCGATGCGGTGGCGGGTGGTGGCCTCGAAGCGGCCGGCGCGATTGGAGACGGCGCCGCGTCCGCGCGGCGCTTCCGGCGATCGCCAGCCCTGTCCGGGTTTCTGGTCCATGCCGCCATGATAGGAACATTTGGCGAACAGATAAAGAGGAGACGCCAAACCGGACCGAAACACCACCGGACCCGGACGGTCGGCAGGGGGGGCGCGGTCGAGCGGCCATCTTCCCGGCGCGCCGGCGTCCCGCGACGGCGGGATGGAAGCTCCGCGCAGGCAGGCGGACGAAGCGCCGAGCGGGGCCGGCGGCGGGTCGGTGTCGCCTACACGGCTTTCTGGGCCGGCGCCGCCGCGCCGGCGTGACCCGAGGCAAGATCGGCCGCGACATTGTTGCGACCGCGATTCTTCGCCTCGTAGAGCAGCTCGTCGGCGCGGGTGATGAAGGATTCCAGCGTGTCGTCGGGGCGCAGCGCGGTCACTCCGAACGAGGCCGAGATATGGCCGATGCGCTGCTTGGAGCTGGTGGCGATGAAGTTGCGGCTGTAGACCACCTGACGGATGGTTTCCATCACGCTGCGCGCGTCGCGCAACGCCGTGTCGGGCAGGATGACGGCGAATTCCTCGCCGCCATAGCGCGCGACGGTATCCTTGCCCTTGGTGTTGTTGCGCATGATGGCGGCGAAATGCTTCAGCACCGAATCGCCAACGCTGTGCCCCCAGCTGTCATTGAGCCTCTTGAAGTGGTCGAGATCGCACAGCGCCAGTGACAGCGGCCGGTGTTCCGTGCGCGCGATCTCGATCTCCTGCGCCAGCTTCTCGTCGAAATAGCGCCGGTTGTAGATGCCGGTCAGGTGGTCGATGTTCACCCGGTTGCGCAGCTCGTTCAGCTCGTGCTGCAATTCGCCGATCTGGCGCTGCTTTTCCTCCAGCTGCGACATGAACTCGGCGGTGCGCGCGGCGTGCTGCTGGCTTTCGGCCACCAGATCGGCGATGACGCGCTTGGCCTCTGCCGCGCGGGTGAACATGCCGAAGCTGCGCCGCGCCTCGTTGAGCGAATCGATGTAGCTTTCATCATCGCCGAGCCGGTTCTGCACCATGGAGCCGACCTGCCGCATCTCGTCGCTCAGCCGGTCGGAGATGTCGCTCAGCCCCTGAAAGCCCGAATTCGCGTCGAACACCCGGTCATGCAGGTTCTCGATTTCCACCACATCGGTGTCGGAAGGATGCGCCTTCATCTCGTCGCGCAGGCGCTTGAGCGTCTCGTAGGAGCCGCATTCGGTCTCGTAGAGCACACGATAGACCTTGGGGTTGACCGGCAGCCGCATCGACGCCGCGGTGTAGAGCACCTTGCGGGCCACATAGAGCGAGGCGTCGAAATCGTGCTGGGGGTCGTCGTTCAGTTCGAGATCCATCGGGGGTCCCCTACGCGGCAGCCGGATGCGCGATCGGGACCGAGTCTGACCAAAAGGGGTTTACGATCGGCAAACGGAACCGGTTTTACCTAACATCCGCCGGGTTGGCGGCCATTCTCGCGCACGGCACGCATGAAGGCGTGCAGAAGCCGCGGATCGAGCCGGCCGTGCGGACGCAGGCCCGAGCAGATGTCGAGCCCCCAGGGCGCCACCTCGCGCACCGCGCTGGCTGCATTGGCCGGTGACAGCCCGCCGGCGAGCCAGACCGGGACCGCAGCCGCCTCGACGATGCGCCGCGACAGCCGCCAGTCATGCCGCCGGCCGGTGCCGCCCAATGTCCTGAGTTCGGCGTCGGGACTGCCCGAATCGAGCAGCAGCATGTCGGCCCGTTCCGCAGCCTCTGCCGCTTCGTCCAGCGCCTTCTCTCCGCCGACATGGATCACCTGGATGACGGTCAGGCCGGGACAGGCGGCGCGCAGGGCGGGGATGGCGTCCGCCTCCACCCGGTCGACCAGCTGCACCGCCGCCGGCTGCGTTCGCGCGACATGCTCGATCAGCGCCTCGGCCCGGGTCTCGGCGCTCAGCAGCACCGTCATGATCCGCCCGCGCATCGCGTCGGTGATCGTGGCGATGGCCTCGTCGGCGATCGGACCGGGGCCGGAGGGCATGGCGGCGACCAACCCGATGGCGTCGGCCCCGGCACGGGCGGCGCATTCGGCCTCGGCCACCGACTGGATGCAGCAGATCTTGATCCGGGTCATGGTTGTTCAGACCTTGGTCTGACCTCACGAGACTGTTTTGCGTCAATTGCGGGGAATGGGCTAGGGTTGCAATTCCATTCGCATGCACGGGAGGATGAAGGATGACGACCACGACCGGAATTTCGCGCCGCAGCCTGTTCGCAACCGCAGGGGCAGCATCGGCGCTCGCGCTCGCAGGTGGTGTTCCCTCCCGGGCCGCCGCGCCGAAGGCAGGGCCGATGCGGCCGGCCATCTATCGTTTCGCGCTGGGCGATTTCGAGGTCGCGACCCTGCTTGACGGGCAGGCGGTGCGCGACAATCCGCAATCGGTATTCGGCACCGATCAGAGTGTCGAGACGGTGAGCGCGCTGTTGGAGCAGAACTTCCTCGATCCCGCCAAGCTGAAGATCACATTCAGCCCGACGGTGGTCAATACCGGCGCAGAGGTGATCCTGTTCGATACCGGCCTTGGCGCCGGGGCGCGCGGCGGCGGTCTGGGGCAGACACGCAGCCGGCTTGAGGCCGCGGGCATCGCACCCGAGCAGGTCGACATCGTCGTCATCACCCATTTCCACCCCGACCATATCGGCGGGCTGATGGAGGATGGCACCCCGGCCTTTCCAAATGCGCGCTATGTCACCGGGGCTGTGGAGCACAATTTCTGGTCGGCCGAGGAACGGATGAGCGGGCCGACCGCGCGAGTGGCGAAACTGACCGCGACCAATGTCACGCCGCTCAACGAGCGGATGAGCATGATCAAGCCGGGCGACAGCGTCGCATCGGGCATCGAGGCGGTGGAGGCCTTCGGTCACACCCCGGGGCACATGGCCTATCACATCGAGAGCGCCGGCCAGCGGCTGATGCTGATCGCCGACACCTCGAACCACTTCGTGCTGTCTCTGCAGCGTCCGGACTGGGAAGTGCTGTTCGACATGGACAAGGGCCGGGCCGCGGCCACCCGCAAGTCGGTTCTGGGCATGATCGCGGCCGACCGCATCCCCTTCATCGGCTATCACATGCCGCCGCCGGCGATCGGCTATCTGGAGGCGCTGTCCTCCGGCGGATTCCGCTATCACCCGGTCAGCTATCAGCTGATCTGAACTGGCGGGCAGGGGCGGCGAAGGGCCGCCCCGCCATTTACCCGGGACTCAGATGCCGCCCATGCAGAGATACTTGATCTCCACATAGTCGTCGATGCCGTATTTGGAGCCCTCGCGGCCCAGACCCGACTGTTTCACCCCGCCGAAGGGGGCGACGGTGGTCGAGGGCAGACCGTCATTGATGCCGACGATGCCGTATTCGAGCCGTTCGGCCACGCGCCAGACGCGCCCGATATCGCGGCTGTAGAAATAGCAGGCCAGCCCGAATTCGGTGTCGTTGGCCCAGGCGATCACCTCGTCCTCGCTGTCGAACCTGAAGAGGGGTGCGACGGGGCCGAAGGTTTCCTCGCGGGCCACCTTCATGCCCTGCACCACGCCGGTCAGCACGGTGGGCTCGTAGAAGGTGCCGCCCAGCGCGTGCCCGCCATAGGCGACCTTCGCGCCCAGCCGGGTGGCATCGGCCACATGCTCCTCGACCTTGGCAAGTGCGGCCTCGTCGATCAGCGGGCCGGTGGTCACGCCCTCCTCGAAACCGTCGCCCACCTTCAGCTTGGCCACTGCCGCCACCAGCTTCTCGGCAAAGGCGTCATAGACGCCGGACTGCACATAGATGCGGTTGGCGCAGACGCAGGTCTGACCGGCATTGCGGTATTTGGAGACCATGGCGCCCTCGACCGCCGCGTCGAGATCGGCATCGTCGAACACGATGAAGGGGGCGTTGCCGCCAAGTTCCATCGACGCCTTCTTGATGTCGTGCGCGCATTGTTCGAGCAGCTTGCGCCCGACCTCGGTGGAGCCGGTGAAGGTGATCTTGCGCACCTTGTCGTTGCGGCAGAGCTCATTGCCGATGGCCGAGGAGGAAGAGCCGCAGACCACGTTGAAGACGCCCGCGGGGATACCCGCGCGCTCGCCCAGCACCGCCATGGCGGTGGCCGAAAGCGGGGTGGCCTTGGCGGGCTTGGCAACCATGGTGCAGCCCACTGCCAGCGCCGGGGCCACCTTGCGCGCGATCATCGCATTGGGGAAGTTCCACGGCGTGATCGCGCCCACCACGCCCACCGGCTGCTTGATCACCACCAGCCGGGTGTTGGGCTTGTGCGCGGGAATGGTGTCGCCATAGACGCGCTTGCCCTCCTCGGCGAACCACTGGATGAAGGAGGCGCCATAGAGGATCTCGCCGCGCGCCTCCGGCCAGGGCTTGCCCATCTCGGCGGTGAGGATGGTGGCGAGATCATCGGCATTCTCCACCATCAGCTCGTACCATTTCATCAGGATCGCCGAGCGTTCCGAGGCCAGTTTCGCCGACCAGGCCGGCATCGCCTCATAGGCCGCGTCGATCGCCCGCCGCGTCTCGGCCTCGCCCAGATCGGCCATCTCGGCGATCACCATGCCGTTCGAGGGGTTGGTGACCGTGAAGGTCCGGCCGGCATCGCCGTCGATCCATTGACCCCCGACCAGCGAGCGCTCGGCAAGCAGGGTCGGATCCTTCAGTTTCAGCTCCGATTCCGCGATTCCGTCCATCCTCTCCTCCCATTCAGAAGCTTCCGCCAACATCTCTCACGCGGGCCGGGGAAGGTCCAGCCATCGGCCATTGATTGTCGGCGCCGTGCGACCCATTCTGGCCAGAGCCGGGCGCGCGACCGGTGCCCGAGGGCGGAAAGGAAGCTGAGATGAGCGACAACGCACTGCGCAAGATGCAGGTCCAGGGCGTGCATCACATCACCCTGGTCGGCGCCGACCGCCAGACCTCGATCGATTTCTGGGAGGGCGTGCTGGGCATGCCGCTGATCTTCGACCAGCCCAATCTCGACGACCCCAATGAAGGGCATCTCTATTTCGATCCCGGCGACGGGCGGCTGATCACCGTCTTCACCAATGACGGGCGCAAGCCCGACCCGCGCCGCACGCCCACCGTGCCCGGCGCCGTGCATCACCTTGCCTTCAATGTCAGCCGGGCGAGTTTCGTACAGGCAGTGGGCCGGCTCGATGCGCGCGGCATCCGCCATTCGGGACCGGTGGATCGCGGCTTCATGGATTCGCTCTATTTCACCGATCCGCTGGGGCTCTTGATCGAGCTTGCCTGCTACAAGTTCGAACCGCCGGCGGGATGCCGCCATGCCGATGTGCTGATCGAGGCGCACCGGCTGCGCGTTGCGCGGGGCGATTACAACATCTCCGAGGCGCATCTGGCCGATGCCATCGAGATGCTGGTCGAACGCGGCCAGCAATCGCTGAGCGAGGATCGCGGGGCGAAGGATCCCTACTGAGTCCCGTCCGGCCCGGGCAGATCGCGCCAGGCCGGAAAACCGCCCAGCGCTTCGGCCGCGTAGACCCCGCGGGCAATGGCGCGGGCCGTGCAGATCGCGGCCTGCGCGCCGAGAGTGTAGAGTTCCTCGG
>RFIR01000426.1 GCA_003695135.1 Alphaproteobacteria bacterium
GACGACTACACGCCGATGGAATTCGTGGTCCATGTGCTGGAACGATTCTTCGGCATGAATCATCAGCGCGCCATCGAGCTGATGCTGACCGTGCACCGCAAGGGCGTGGCGGTGGTCGGCGTGTTCTCCTTCGAGATCGCCGAGACCAAGGTGACCCAGGTGATGGATTACGCGCGGCAGAATCAGCACCCGCTGCAATGCACGATGGAGAAGGAATAGCCCGGCCCTCGCCCGGCGCGCTGCCCAGATTGCGCCCGATTCCGGCTCCCGGATCGATGCCGGCGCGTAACAAAATTTTTGATTGCCCGTTTCAGCCCTTGATACGGGGCTGACAAAACCAAGATTTAATGCTGGAATTCTAGGGTGAGCCATCCGCCAGTCCGAAGCCGGGGCGGATGCGCCTTTGCAGGTAAGGGAGCATTCGATGCCGTCGTTCTCCAAGCCGCTCGAAGCCGCCATCCACAACGCGCTGGCTTTGGCCAACAGCCGTCGGCACGAGCTCGCCACGCTGGAGCATCTGTTGCTCGCACTGATCGACGATCCCGATGCGGCGCGGGTGATGCGGGCCTGCGGCGTCGATCTGGAGGAGCTGCGCAAGACGCTGACCCGGTTCATCGACGAGGAGCTCGATGCGCTGGTCTCGCAGCTGGAAAACTCCGAGGCCGCGCCGACCACCGGATTCCAGCGCGTCATCCAGCGCGCCGCCATCCATGTGCAGAGCTCCGGCCGCACCGAGGTGACCGGCGCCAACGTGCTGGTTGCGATCTTTGCCGAGCGGGAAAGTCACGCCGCCTATTTCCTGCAGGAACAGGACATGACGCGCTATGATGCGGTGAACTTCATCTCGCATGGCGTGGCCAAGAACCCGAGTTTCGGAGAGCAGCGCCCGGTCCGCGGGGCGGAGGAGGAGGTTGAGGAAGTGTCCACGCCTTCGGGGGATGAAAAGCGGGAAAAGGCGCTCGACAAATACTGCGTGAACCTCAACGAGAAATCGCGCAAGGGCGGGGTCGATCCGCTGATCGGCCGCGCGCTGGAGGTGGAGCGTTGCGTGCAGGTGCTGTGCCGGCGGCGCAAGAACAACCCGCTGCTGGTCGGCGATCCCGGGGTCGGCAAGACCGCCATCGCCGAGGGGCTGGCGCGCAAGATCGTCGAGGGCGAGACGCCGGCGATCCTGCAGGGTGCGACCATCTATTCGCTCGACATGGGCGCGCTTCTGGCCGGGACCCGCTATCGCGGCGATTTCGAGGAGCGGCTGAAGGCCGTGGTCAAGGAGCTCGAGGAGCATCCCGACGCGATCCTGTTCATCGACGAGATCCACACCGTGATCGGCGCCGGCGCCACATCGGGCGGGGCGATGGATGCCTCCAACCTGCTCAAGCCGGCGCTGCAGTCGGGCACGCTGCGCTGCATCGGCTCGACCACCTACAAGGAATACCGCCAGCATTTCGAGAAGGACCGCGCGCTCAGCCGCCGGTTCCAGAAGATCGACGTCAACGAACCCTCGGTGGAGGATGCGATCAAGATCCTCAAGGGGCTCAAGCCCTATTTCGAGGAACATCACGACATCCGCTACACCGGCGATGCGCTGAAGACGGCGGTCGATCTCTCCTCGCGCTACATCCATGACCGCAAGCTGCCCGACAAGGCGATTGACGTGATCGATGAGGCGGGTGCCGCGCAGCACCTGCTGCCCGAAAGCCGGCGGCGCAAGACCATCACCGCGCGCGAGATCGAGGATGTGGTGGCCAAGATCGCCCGCATCCCGCCCAAGAACGTCTCCAAGGACGATGCGGAGGTGCTGAAGGGGCTGGAGACGTCGCTCAAGCGGGTGGTGTTCGGCCAGGATGCCGCCATCGAGGCGCTGACCTCGGCGATCAAGCTCAGCCGGGCCGGGCTGCGCGAGCCGCAAAAGCCGATCGGCAACTATCTCTTCGCCGGGCCGACCGGCGTCGGCAAGACCGAGGTCGCCAAGCAGCTCGCCGACACGCTGGGGGTCGAACTGCTGCGCTTCGACATGTCCGAATACATGGAAAAGCATGCGGTCAGCCGGCTGATCGGCGCGCCGCCGGGCTATGTCGGATTCGATCAGGGCGGGCTGCTGACCGATGGCGTCGACCAGCATCCCCATTGCGTCCTGCTGCTCGACGAGATCGAGAAGGCGCATCCGGATGTCTACAACATCCTCTTGCAGGTGATGGATCACGGCAAGCTGACCGACCATAACGGCCGGCAGGTGGATTTCCGCAACGTGATCCTGATCATGACCTCGAATGCCGGCGCGCAGGATCAGGCGCGCGCCGCGATCGGCTTCGCCCGCGACCGGCGCGAGGGCGAGGATCTGGCGGCGATCGAACGCACCTTCACGCCGGAATTCCGCAACCGGCTGGATGCGGTGATCAGCTTCAGCCCGCTCAGCCGCGAGATCATCCTGCAGGTGGTCGAGAAGTTCATCCTGCAGCTCGAGGCGCAGCTGCTGGACCGCAACGTCACCATAGAGCTGAGCGAGGCGGCCGCCGACTGGCTGGCCGAGAAGGGCTATGACGACAGGATGGGCGCGCGGCCGCTGGCGCGGGTGATCCAGGAGCACATCAAGCGGCCGCTGGCCGAGGAGCTGCTGTTCGGCAAGCTCGCCAAGGGCGGCGTGGTGCAGGTGGATGTGAAGGATGGCGAGCTGGTGCTGACCTGCACGCCGCCCGACAAGCCCAAGCTGACCCGCGGCAAGCCGCCGCTGCTGACCGCCGACTAGTCCGCCGGGAGGTCTCCTGTCGGTCGCATGACCACCGGCACCCGGGCGCGGGGCAGGACGGACCGGCCGAAAGGGCGATCAGCTTGCTAACCGCGTCCCGCACGGAGCCGCTCCCGCCCTGCACGGCCCTTTCGGGCCGCTCCGGTTGGGCTTGGCCCGCGGCTGCGCCGCGGGTCCGGGGGGAGCTGTCGGTGGAGGCGCCCGGTATTCAGGCGGCTGTACTGATTGAAAGTATGGGGGAATC
>RFIR01000427.1 GCA_003695135.1 Alphaproteobacteria bacterium
CGCGAACGCCATGCGTTCGAGTGAGCGGCCGAACGAGCGCATGCCCGTGGCGGCTCACGCGCCACGGGCGGGCAAGCCCGATTGAACCCGACATGCCAACCTGGGACCGCCGCGTTTCTGTCCCGCTGCCTCACCCCCCGCCGGTGACGATCAGCGCATTGGCCAAGAAAATGAAGCCCGAGCCGAGGACGACGAAAAGATGCCAGATCGCGTTCTGGAAGCGCAGCGCGTGCCAGCGGTGAAAGATCACGCCTGCCGAATAGCTCAGCCCGCCGGCGCCGATCAGCCAGATCACGTGCCCGCCGATATCGGCGCTGACCAGGGCGCGGGCGCAGAACAGGATCACCCAGCCCAGCGCCAGGAAGATGAAGAGCGAGCCGCGCTCGACCCGGGCGGGAGCGGTGAACTTGAAGACCACCCCCAGCACCGCCAGCAGCCAGACCCCGGCGAACAGGACCAGGCCATGGATCCCGCCGATGAAATGGAGTGCCAGCGGCGTGTAGCTGCCGGCGATCTTGAGAAAGATGCCGGAATAGTCGAACTGCCTCAGTCGCGCCTTCAGAATCGACGGCCGGGACATGTTGTAGCTGGCCGAGGCGATCAGCATCGACAGCAGCGCCACCCCATAGACCAGCGCCGCGATGCGCCGCCCGGGCAGCGCCGCCCAGACCAGCCACGGCACCGCGACCAGTGCGAGCGCGATGCCGAGCGCATGGACGACGCCATCGGCGACGATCTCGCGCCGCTCGTAATCGGGAAAGCAGATCCGCTCCGGCGCCCCGGCAAGCGCGCGGCTCGCCTCCTTCGGCAGACAGGTGATCCGGTCCTCGACCATACCGCAGATATGGCGCCGGAGCGTTGCCCGGCCAAGCACTGCTAACGGCCTCGTCAGCCCGTGTGCGCAAGCGTGTCCCCCGCGTGACCGGGCTTGCCTTTGCCCGCCCCGTTGGCCAAGACATGACGGGCCTGCAGGCGACGCGGCACGCGGCCCGGCCGGCACCGGCGACCGAGGGAGGGCGCGCGCCATGCGACAGATCATGAGCCAGCTTTCCACACGCGCACCGGAATATGCCGAGAATCGCAAGGCGATGATGGAACAGCTGGCGGCGGTCGAGGCTGCGGCCGAAACGGCGCTGGCCGGCGGCGGCGCGCGGGCGCGCGAACGGCATCTCGCCCGCGGCAAGATGCTGCCGCGCGAGCGGGTGGGCAACCTGCTCGATCCCGGCTCGCCCTTCCTCGAGATCGGGCTTCTGGCCGCCCACGACATGTATGGCGGCGAGGTGCCGGCGGCCGGCGCCATTGCCGGCATCGGCCGGGTGAAGGGGCGCGAGGTGATGGTGCTGGCCAATGACGCCACGGTCAAGGGCGGCACCTATTACCCGCTGACGGTCAAGAAGCATCTGCGCGCGCAGGAGATCGCCGAGCAGAACTGCTTGCCTTGCGTCTATCTGGTCGATTCCGGCGGCGCCAACCTGCCCAATCAGGACGAGGTGTTTCCCGACCGCGACCATTTCGGGCGCATCTTCTACAACCAGGCCAACATGTCCGCCAAGGGCATCGCCCAGATCGCCATCGTCATGGGCTCCTGCACCGCGGGCGGCGCCTATGTGCCGGCGATGAGCGACGAGACGGTGATCGTGAGGAACCAGGGCACGATCTTCCTCGCCGGCCCGCCGCTGGTCAAGGCGGCCACGGGCGAGCAGGTGACGGCCGAGGAGCTGGGCGGGGGCGATCTGCACACGCGGCTCTCCGGCGTTGCCGATCATCTGGCCGAGGACGATGCCCATGCGCTGGAGCTTGCGCGCATGATCGTCGGAAATCTGGGACCGGCCGAAAAGGCGCCGCTCGACCGCCTGCTCCCCGAGGATCCCGCCCACGACCCTGACGAGATCATGGGACTGATCCCGGCCGATCCGCGCAAGCCTTATGATGTGCGCGAGGTGATCGCGCGCATTGTCGATGGCAGCCGGCTCGACGAGTTCAAGGCCCGCTTCGGCGAGACGCTGGTCTGCGGCTTTGCCCATGTCTTCGGCATGCCCGTCGGCATCCTGGCCAATAACGGCGTGCTGTTTTCCGAAAGCGCACAGAAGGCCGCGCATTTCATCGAGCTCTGCAGCCAGCGCCGCATCCCGCTGGTCTTCCTGCAGAACATCACCGGCTTCATGGTCGGCCGCGCGGCCGAGGCGGGCGGCATCGCGCGTCACGGCGCCAAGATGGTCACCGCCGTCTCCACCACCGCGGTGCCGAAGATCACCTTCATCATCGGCGGCTCATATGGCGCGGGCAATTACGGCATGGCCGGCCGCGCCTACTCGCCCCGATTCCTGTGGACCTGGCCCAACAGCCGCATCGCGGTGATGGGGGGCGAGCAGGCCGCGCGCACGCTGGCCATCGTCCGTCGCGAGGGGCTGGCCCGGCAGGGCAAGAGCTGGACGGCGGAGGAGGAGGCCGAGTTCCGCCGCCCCACCGAGGAGATGTTCGCGCGGCAAAGCCATCCGCTCTACGCCTCGGCGCGGCTGTGGGACGACGGCGTGGTCGACCCGCGCAAGACCCGGCAGGTGCTGGCGCTGTCGCTCGCGGCGGCGCTGAACGCCCCGATCCCCGAGACGCGGTTCGGGCTGTTCAGGATGTGAGGGGATGGCGCGCAAGCCCGGCCATTTGCGGCTGGTCAAGAGTGACCGCAGGCCCACCCGCCCACGGGCCAGACCCCGGTTCCGACCCGGACGATCTCTACCCCGGTTCCGGTTCTTGCGTGTGGCGAGGCTGCTCAGGGGGTTGACCCGGACCGATATCCGCGCGCTCGCCTTCTGGCTGGCGCTGCTGTTCGTGCTCTCCGGCGGTGTTCCCGCCGTCTATGCCATGGTGAGGGTAACGCTGTCCGGCTCGCCCTCCTGCCATGTCACGCGCATCGTCGATGGCGATACCGTCATCGCCTATTGTCCGAGGGAAGGTTTCGTGCGCGCGCGTCTCATGGGCTTCGACACGCCGGAATCCTGGCGTCCGCGCTGCCTCGGCGAGTGGTGGGGCGGGTGGACGGCAACCTGGGCGCTGCGCTGGGAAATCTGGACCAGCGGCCATGTCGAGACGGTGCTCAGCGGCCGGGATCGCTACGGCCGCAGGTTGATGTCGCTGTTCCTCGA
>RFIR01000428.1 GCA_003695135.1 Alphaproteobacteria bacterium
AGCCTGTCGTCCTCGAGCACCAGGCAGGTAAGGTGACGGCCATAGACCAGGCCGGTGTCGATGCCGATGCGGTTGGGGCGCAGCTCGATCTCGCGGGCGGGCGTGTGGCCGTGGACCACGATCGCGCCGTGATCGGCGCGGCTGTCGAGAAACTCGCGCCGGATCCAGATCAGATCCTCCGGATCCTGTTCGTCGAGCGGCACGCCGGGCCGGATACC
The DNA here is from genome assembly GCA_003695135.1 of Alphaproteobacteria bacterium. Classification (GTDB taxonomy): domain Bacteria; phylum Pseudomonadota; class Alphaproteobacteria; order Rhodobacterales; family Rhodobacteraceae; genus J013. Next base: position 219 of record RFIR01000428.1, read on the forward strand.
GGCATGTACGAAGACATAGGATCCCACCCGGTGCAGGCGCGGGCGCGCGCGCAGGAAGTCCAGATGCGCCGCCGGCACCGCCGCACGCGCTTCCTCGGCCATACGGACCGGGTCGTGGCCGGTCACGCCATATGAGGCCAGCGTCGCCCGCCCGCCCAGATTGTCCTCCAGCCAGTGAAACCGGCACCACTGCCCGTGCGGGTCGTCCAGGAACTTCAGCATCAGATCGTCGTGATTGCCCAGAAGCGAGACGGTCTCGATGTCGGGCAGCGCGGGGTTGAGGAGCGCCTCGATCACCCCGCGGCTGTCGGGGCCGCGATCGACATAGTCGCCGACATGCACGATCAGCGGCGCCCGATGCGGGGCGGCGGCGAGATCGGCGGCGATGCGCGCATGCATCGCCTGCATCTCGGCCAGGCAGCCATGGATGTCGCCGATCGCGTAGATGCGCCGCCCGTCGGTGGTCATCGTCTTCCCGGAATGCGAAACCCCCGGCCGTGGGGCGCGGGGGCGGAGAAGGGCCGAAAGCAGTCCCGGCCGATTCGTCATGTCAGGCGCGGCTCAGATCAGCCCCTCGCGCTGCGCCTTCTTGCGCGCCAGCTTGCGCGCGCGGCGGATCGCTTCGGCCCGTTCGCGCGCGCGCTTCTCGGAAGGCTTCTCGAAATGCTGCCTCAGCTTCATCTCGCGGAAGACACCCTCGCGCTGAAGCTTCTTCTTCAGCGCCCGCAGCGCCTGTTCGACATTGTTGTCGCGCACCAGTACCTGCACTTGTGATCACCACCTTTCGCCGTCTGGACAGGTTTTCGGAAGAGAGGGCTTATACCAATCCGGTCCCGGACTGTCCAGCGCGGGAGCGAAGGATGCCTGCCGAAAACCGCCGTTTCCAGGCCGTGGCCGCAACCGGGGCGCCCCGGCTCAGGGCAGCGGCCGCTTGGCACCGGCGGCATCGACGGCGACGAAGGTGAAATCGGCTTCGGTCATGTGCTGCGGCTCGGGATGGTCGAGCCGGCGGATCCACACCTCGACATGGATGCCGACCGAGGTCGTGCCCTCGCGGATGATCTCGGCAAAGAGCGAGACGATGTCGCCCACCCGCACCGGCTTGTGGAAGGTCATGCTGGCCACCGCCACCGTCGCCACCCGGCCCTGTGCGCGCTGGCGGGCCAGCACCGAGGCGCCGAGGTCCATCTGCGCCATCAGCCAGCCGCCGAAGATGTCGCCATTGGCATTGGTATCGGCCGGCATGGCGATGGTCTGGAGCGTCAGCGTGCCGCGCGGCTCCCGCCCCGGGGCGCTGCCCGGGCTCATGCCTTGCGCTTTCCGGCCTGAACCATCAGCTCGTGGCCGATCGCGCGCATGGCCCGGGCGATCTCGGCCTCGGTGGCGGCGTTCATCACCGAATAGAGCCGGCGCGTCTCGGGCCGGGTCAGCAACGCGATGTAGCGGCCGAGCTCGTCATTGGACAGCTCGCGATAGGTATAGGCGAGATCGGTATAGACCGAGGTCATCACCGCCACCCGCATCGCCGGTGCCTGTGCCTGAACGCGGGCCATGATCTCGCCGTCAGTGGGATTGCCGGGCACCTTGCCCGAGGCGACCATCCCCGAAAGCAGGGCGAAGGAGAAGTTGAGCGCCGTGGCCACGCCCCCCTCCACCGCGCCCAGACCGCGGTCGAGCGCCTTGAACAGCTCCAGCCGCTCGGCATCGCCGCGCACCACCTCGGCAAAGAGCCGGGCGCCCTCCACGTCGGGCAGATCGCCCAGCGCCGGGTCCTGCGCCGCGATCTCGAGCGCGGTGACGCGGCGCGCGAAGGGGGTGTCAAAGGCGGCGATCAGCGCGGCAAGCTCGTCATCGCTCATCACCTCGGCGATTCTTGTTGCCGCCGCCTCGACCAGCCGGTCGGCATCGATGTGCCGCTGCGCGGCAAGGCGCCAGCTCGCCTCCATTTCCGGCGCCGCCGCGACCAGCGTGGCCGGCGCCTTCGCCAGGCCCGCGGCGCTGGAGACCATCGCCTGGCGGAACCCGATCAGCTCCAGCAGCCGGTGGGCATCCTCCGCCGTGCCGGAGATAGCCGGCAGGGCGGGCAGAAGCAGGGCGAGCACGAGAAAGGCGCGGCGCAGCATGGCAGACGGTCCTCCGCTGTGATCGGGCCGTCACGTTTTACGGGCGGAAGACGGCGTTGGGAAGCCTTTCGGCAGTCTGACGGGATCAACCGTCAGCTCCTCCACCCGCGACAAGGGGTCGTCCACCAGCTTCGCAAACAGGACCGCCAGACACGCTGCCAACTACCGCCGCGCCCACCACAGATGCCGTGGGGTTGGGTGTCCCTGCCGGATCGACTTTTCCCGCGCGAATGCCGCGTTGATCGCCTCGAGTGGAATAGCGACTTCGATGAGTTTCTTCTCGCAGGGTCTGCTCATTCCAGCCACTTCGGTTTCGGATGGGGATCCAGCCGATTGCCGCAAGAGGGCGAGGGCGGCAAGGGAAAGTAGTCCAGTTTGTGGACGGTTCTCACCTGCCCGAATTGTCTCATCCGCATCACGCCGATTTCTTCCTCATACTCGGCAAAAAGGTACGGCAAGTAACCATATTCGCAGTGCGCAAGCAGCGTGGCAAACCAGCCGGCATAAGCGAAATCGAAATGATAGGTGGCGCGGGCCAGTTGCGGAAAGCGTTCAACGAACACCAGCGCAAGCTTGTGGGCGGATAGCTGCGCGACATCTTCCCAACCGAAGAATTTCGCGTCATTGGCGCCGGAGTGGCGAGCAATCAACTGCTTCCGCTCGAGTTCGTCGTCATTTCTGTCGAAGTGGCGGCTCACCCCGTTCGGACCAGCGTAGGCTGCAGGATATAGTTCTATTCGGTAGGCTAGCGGGTACTCGTATGGAAATACGCGCAGGCCGTGAAACCCCTTGCCATGCAGAATGGCCACCATGCGGAGCACACGGAAACAACGCCTCGCGTAGTCGTCATCGAAGGGTTTCGGCTCGCTGGTAAATATCTCCGACGGGCTGGAAAAGCTGGTCCGAGTGCTTGGGATCGGTGGTGTCGTCATTTTGGAGCCTCGGCCTGCGCGAGCAGGCTGTTGATGCAGAACTGTATGGCGTTGTGCTCGAATGGCAGCGCGAGCTTGTCAAGCGAGCCTCGGCAGCATTCGGGACGGTAGCGCGCCGACAGGATACCCATGCAGACCTTCCGCGATACGGTACGGATTGCCGTGGACGAGACGATCGGGACTCCCGGCACAGCGGACAAACAGGGGGCACGGCCATCCCGCCGCCCCCCTCACACCGTCTCGCTGCAGCGTTGTTCGACCAGCCCGATCAGCCCGTCCATGATCCGGTTGAGATCGAAATCCTTGGGCGTGTAGACCGCCGCCACCCCGGCCGCGCGCAGCGCCTCGGCATCCTCGGGCGGGATGATCCCGCCGACAATGACCGGCACTTCGCCGAGACCGGCTTCCGCCATCAGCTCAAGGACTTCGCGCACCAGCGGCAGATGCGAGCCCGACAGGATCGACAGCCCGACCACATGCGCGGCCTGCGCGCGGGCCGTCTCGACGATCTCGGCCGGCGTAAGCCGGATGCCCTCATAGACCACATCCATGCCGCAGTCGCGCGCCCGCACCGCGATCTGCTCCGCGCCGTTGGAATGCCCGTCGAGCCCCGGCTTGCCGACGAGGAACTTCAGCCGCCTGCCCAGCCGGTCCGACAGCGCATCGACCCGGCCGCGCAGCCCGTCCAGCGCCTCGGTCACATTGCCCGGCGCGCCCGACACGCCGGTCGGCGCGCGGTACTCGCCGAAGACCTCGCGCATTGCCCGGCCCCATTCGCCGGTGGTCACCCCCGCCTTTGCCGCCTCGATGGAGGGCGGCATGATGTTGCCGCCCTCTCGCGCCACTCGCGACAGCTCGGCCAGCGCCGCGCGCACCGCCGTCTCGTCGCGCTCCCGCCGCCAGGCCTGAAGCCGGGCGATCTGGTCGGCCTCGGCCGCCTCGTCCACCACCAGGATGCCGCCCGGCCCGGTGGAAAGCGGCGAGGGGTCGGTTTCCTGAAACCGGTTGACGCCGACCACCACCGTCTCGCCCGACTCGATGCGCGCCAGCCGCTCGGCATTGGAGGCGACCAGCGCCGCCTTCATGGTCCCGATCGCCTGCACCGCCCCGCCCATGGCGTCGATGCGGGCGAGCTCGGCGCGTGCGGCCGATTTCAGCTCCTCCACCTTTGCCGCCACCGCCGGATTGCCGTCGAAGAGATCGGCGTATTCCAGAAGATCGGTCTCATAGGCGAGGATCTGCTGGGCGCGCAGCGACCATTGCTGGTCCCAGGGCCGCGGCAGGCCCAGCGCCTCGTTCCAGGCCGGCAGCTGCACGGCCCGCGCCCGGGCGTTCTTCGACAGCGTCACCGCCAGCATCTCCAGAAGGATGCGGTAGACATTGTTCTCCGGCTGCTGCTCGGTCAGCCCGAGGCTGTTGACCTGCACGCCATAGCGGAAGCGCCGCGCGCGCGGGTCCTCGACCCCGTAGCGGTCGCGGCAGATCTCGTCCCACAGTTCAGTGAAGGCACGCATCTTGCACATCTCGGTCACGAAGCGGATGCCCGCATTCACGAAAAAGCTGACCCGCCCCACCAGCCCCGGGAAATCGCCCGGCGAGACGCGCGGGCGCACCTCGTCCAGCACCGCCTGCGCGGTGGCCAGCGCGAAGGCGAGCTCCTGTTCCGGCGTCGCGCCCGCCTCCTGCAGATGGTAGGAACACACATTCATCGGGTTCCATTTCGGCAGCGCGCCATAGCAGTATTCGGCCACGTCGCCGATCAGCTTCAGGCTCGGCTCGGGCGGGAACACATGGGTCCCGCGCGAGAGATATTCCTTGATGATGTCGTTCTGCACCGTGCCGGTCAGCGCGGCGATGTCGGCGCCCTGTTCCTCGGCCACGGCGACATAGAGCGCCAGCAGCCAGGCAGCGGTCGCGTTGATGGTCATCGAGGTGTTCATCCGCTGAAGCGGGATGCCGTCGAAGAGCGTGCGCATGTCGCCCAGATGCGCCACCGGCACGCCGACCTTGCCCACCTCGCCGCGCGCCAGCGGATGGTCGCTGTCATATCCGGTCTGGGTGGGCAGGTCGAAGGCGACCGACAGCCCGGTCTGCCCCTTGGCCAGATTGGTGCGGTAGAGCGCGTTGGAGGCCGCGGCGGTGGAATGCCCGGCATAGGTGCGGAACAGCCAGGGGCGGTCCTTCTTGATCTGCGACATCGGCCGGCTCCATCGAGACTTGCGCGTTTCGCTGCACTGCAACGCCGGCGGAAGGCTTAGCCGCGATGGGGCCAGATTTCCAGATGCCGGCACGCCAGGCGTCATGGCAAGCGTCAGCGGCCGTTTTCCGGACTTCGCGTCCCTGCCCGGCGATCTTCTCCGGGCCGGATTGTGGGCCATGCGCCGGAGGAGTAGTGTTCCCTCGCAGACTCAACCAGAGGGAGGAAGTCATGCGAAGAAAATTGACCGGACGCGCCGTACTGTTCGCCTCGGCCGCGGCGATCGCGCTGACCGGTGCCACGCAGGCCGCCGAGATCACCAAGGTTGAATGGATCGCATCCAAGGCGCCGACGACGCCGCAGGAGATGAGCGAGATGTTTTCCACAGCCAAGGTCCGGGTCACCCGGTCCGACGGCACCGGCGAAGAGAACCCGCTCGGCTATCAGACGCTGTTCCTGACCACCGACCGCATCGGCACCAACGTGATGCCGGCCGGAACCATCTATGACGAGTATCTGCATCCGATCATGGACCCGTCGGTGCCGGGCGAGCCGGTGGTGATGGAGGAGCCCGACGGCTCGGCCATTCTGACGGTGGCCGGAAAGCTCTATCACCTTGCCAATCTGGAATATGACTGGCTGCTTGCCGATGGCAGTTCCAGCCGCAAGAACCTGGGCGGCATCCTGCCGTCCGGGGTCGTGATGACCGAACTTGCCCAGGATCCGTTGACCGGGCAGCTGGTGCCGGTTGCCCAGCAGCCGGTCGATTTCAGCGGGGTCGGCGGCTTCTTCGTCGCCTGCAACGCCGAGGTGACGCCCTGGGGCACCTTCCTGACCTCGCAGGAAAACTACAGCGCCGACGGGCGCAAGATCGAGGCCGCGCGCAAGGACGATCCCACGGGCATGAACGACGCGCTGACCGCGATCACCGTGCACTACCATGGCGGCCGGCAGCTCGCCTCGCCCTACCAGCACGGTCAGTTGCCTGAAGTGATCGTCAAGACCGGTGGCACGACCGAGGTGGTCAAGCATTTCGCCATGGGCCGCGGCACGCCGGAGATGGGCAAGGTCTTTCCCGACGGACGCACCGTGCTGATCGGCAATGACGGCACCAACAAGCCGCTGACCATGTTCGTGGCCGACAAGGCGGGCGATCTGTCGTCCGGCACGCTCTATGCGGCGAAGCTCGATCAGACCTCGGCCGAGAAGGGCGGGCACTTCAAGGTCTCCTGGGTCCGGCTCGGCCATGCGACCGACGAACAGATTCAGGAGATGGTCGATCGCGGCATCACCTTCTCGGACATCTTCGAGACCGCCGACGCGCCGACCGAAGGCTTCACCGAAGTCTATGCCAATACCGACAAGAAGCCCGAATATCTCAAGGTCAAGAACGAGACGGCAGCCGCCTTCCTCGAGACCATGCGCTATGCCGGCATGCGCGGCGCGAGCACCGAGTTCCGCAAGGCGGAAGGCGTCGCCTTCGATCCCGAGGGCAGCCGCGCCTTCCTCGCCATCTCCGACATCGACAAGGGGATGCTCGAGGGCAAGACCAGCGGCGATGCCGGCGACCAGATGCGCCTGAGCAATGTCGATGCCGGCGCGGTCTATGCCCTGCCCGTCGCGGCGGGACAGAAGGACACTGACGGCAACGCGATCGACAGCGATCTGGTACCGGTGGAGATGTTCGTGCCCGAGGGGCTCTTGGGCGTCGATCTGGCCGAGAAGAACGAGTTCGGGGACACCGCCGACCGCGACTTCGTGGCCAATCCCGACAACCTCTACTGGTCCTCGGCCTACAAGACACTGTTCGTGGGCGAGGATTCGGGCATGCACACCAACAATGTGCTGTGGGCCTGGCAGGACGGCATGACCAAGCCGGTGCGGCTGCTGACGGCGCCGGCGGGCGCCGAGCTGACCGGCCTGCGCATCCACGAGGATATCGGCGGCTTTGCCTATGCGCTGACCAATGCCCAGCATGTCGGCGACTTCAAGCCGGGCGACAACCAGCTGCTGCAATCGACGATGATGCTCATCCGCGCCAAGTGGCAGGACCGCCAGGCCGCGCCCTTCGGCTACGTCACCGGTCTGCCCACCCCGCGCTAGATCGCGGCAGGACGGAACCGACATCGCGGGGCCGGCATTCGCCGGCCCCGTTTCTTTCGGGTCCCGGGCGCGAAGATGCGGACATCATGCCGCGCCAGGGGAGGCCGGATTCGTGCGATATTGCGCCGCCGCATGGAGATGTTGCGACTGCTCAAGAAATCGGTTGCACGACGGCACACGAAATGTCACTGCATTTCGCCGGTGAGTTTTGTACGATTCTTGCGCGGAAGATCCCCGCGTGAGCGAAATGACGGAGACCAGCCATGGACGGTGCCAGCGAGCCGCGCGAAAAGGACCTCTACGAGATCGGCGAGATCCCGCCGCTCGGTCACGTGCCGGCCCGGATGCACGCATGGGCGATCCGCAAGGACCGCCATGGCGAGCCCGACACGGCGATGCAGCTGGAGGTGGTCGAGACCCCCAAGATCGACAGCCACGAGGTGCTGGTGCTCGTCATGGCCGCGGGGGTGAACTACAATGGGGTCTGGGCCTGCCTCGGCATTCCGGTCTCGCCCTTCGACGGGCACAAGGCGCCCTATCACATCGCCGGATCGGACGCGGCCGGCATCGTCTGGGCGGTGGGCGACAAGGTGCGGCGCTGGAAGGTGGGCGACGAGGTGGTCGTGCACTGCAACCAGGATGATGGCGACGACGAGCACTGCAATGGCGGCGACCCGATGTTCTCGCCCAGCCAGCGCATCTGGGGCTACGAGACGCCCGATGGCAGCTTCGCGCAGTTCACCCGCGTGCAGGCCCAGCAGCTGATGCCGCGCCCGAAGCATCTGACATGGGAGGAGAGCGGCTGCTACACGCTGACGCTCGCCACCGCCTATCGCATGCTGTTCGGCCACCGGCCCCACACGCTGAAGCCGGGGCAGAACGTGCTGGTCTGGGGCGCCTCGGGGGGGCTGGGCTCCTTCGCCATCCAGCTGGTCAATACCGCCGGCGGCAACGCCATCGGCGTGATCTCCGACGAGGACAAGCGCGACTTCGTGCTCGGTCTGGGCGCCAGGGGGGTGATCAACCGCAAGGACTTCAACTGCTGGGGCCAGCTGCCCAAGGTCAACTCGCCCGAATACCGCGAATGGTTCGGCGAGGTGCGCAAGTTCGGCAAGGCGATCTGGGAGATCACCGGCAAGGGCGTCAATGTCGACGTGGTCTTCGAGCATCCCGGCGAGGCGACATTTCCGGTCTCGACCTTCGTGGTCAAGAAGGGCGGCATGGTGGTGATCTGTGCCGGCACCACCGGCTACAACCTGACCATGGATGCGCGCTATGTCTGGATGCACCAGAAGCGCATTCAGGGCAGCCATTTTGCGAATCTGATGCAGGCGGCTGCGGCGAATCAACTTATGATTGAAAGAAGACTTGACCCCTGCATGTCGGAAGTGTTTCCATGGTCACAGATTCCCGCCGCGCATATGAAGATGCGCCGCAACGAGCACAAGCCGGGAAACATGGCGGTGCTCGTCTCGGCCCCGGTGGCCGGGCTGCGCACGCTGGAGGACGCGCGGGAGATCGGCGCAGCGCGCTAAGGCGCTGAAACCGGGCCGGATTCGCGGCTGATTCGCCCTGCGTCACGGCGGGGCGGGCATCGGCCGGCGCGGCGCCGGCCGAAAACCGGTACAGACCGTTCAATGACTTGCAGGGCCGCAATCCGCTGATTCGGGGGAGGGCGGAAACGCGAGTTTCTAACCGGATCTTTTCGTGCTAGGGTTGAGTTAACCTGTCATTAACCTTTCTTAAAGAGAGTCGCCATGTCTCAGGAATGGATCATCGACGTGCTCAGAGACATCCGGCACTACGCCCACAACAACCGGTTCCCCGGTCTGGCCGAAGTGCTGGACGATGCGATGGTCGTCGCTGCTTTGGAATTGCACGAGCGGGGGGAGATCGGCAGCGTGGCGGAGCGATATGTCAACCAGACTGGAAAGTTTCATCGAGGAGCTGAAGAGCACTGGCACTAGGGAGGGGCTTCAGCATCTTGTCGAGAATCTGAGGGGAATCTACGACGTCGAGCACGTGGTCTACCACGCCGTGAACCTTGCCGGTTCGCCCTATGCGGCGCTGACCTATCCGCATGAATGGGTCGACCATTATCAGGAACACGAGCTGGCCCGGACCGATCCCGTGGTCCAGACCGCCTGGCGGCGCTTTCACCCGATGGACTGGAAGCAGCTCGACTGGTCGGCGCCGGCCGCGCGCAGGCTGTTTCGTGATGCGACCGATGCCGGGCTGGGCAATCAGGGCTATTCCCTGCCCATACGCGGCCCGGACGGCCAGTTCGCCCTGTTCACGGTCAACCAGCACAGCAGTGACGATCTCTGGCAGAAATTCGTCGCCGGCGCGGCGCGCGACCTCCTGCTCATCTCGCACTACTTCCACCAGCGGGTGCTGGAGGTCGAGAACGTGGCCGAGAAGGCGCCGGGCAAGGATCTTTCGCCGCGCGAACGCGATGCGCTGCGCTATCTCGCCTCCGGGCTGGGGCGCGGCCAGATCGCCGATCGGCTGAAGATCTCCGAGCATACGCTGCGGGTCTATATCGACAGCGCCCGCTTCAAGCTCGGCGCGCTCAACACCACCCATGCCGTCGCCCTGGCGATCTCGTCCGGAGCGATCTTCACCTGAGCTTCACAAGTCCTGAAGATGCGTTGCGCATCAGAAGGTTACACCGCGCGGTTAAGCATCCTTAACCCTCGCGCCCTATCGCCTTGTCCAAGCTTCTGCGGAGGACACCATGATCCGTTACATCTACGCCGACGAACTCGACCGCTTTCCGCTTCTCGCCGACACCATGTTCAGGGATCGCGCCACCCAGTTCGGCGCGCGGCTGAACTGGGATGTCCGCATCGACGAAAACGGCCATGAACGCGATCAGTATGATGACGAATTCCCGCTCTACGTCATCTGGCAGCAGCGCGACGGCACCCATGGCGGCTCGATGCGCATCCTGCCCACCACCGGCCGGACCATGATCAACGATCACTTCCGCCACCTGACCGATGGCGTGGAGATCGCGAGCCCGCTGATCTGGGAATGCACGCGGTTCTGCATCTCGCCCCGGCTGAAGGGCGGGTTTCGCGCCGCCATGCCGGTCTCGGCCGCACTGATGCTGGCCGGCTGCGAGCTTGGCGTGCGCTTCGGCCTGACCCATGCCGTCGGCGTGTTCGATGCCCGCATGATCCGCATCTATCGTGCGCTCGGCTGGACCCCCGAGATTCTCGGCAGCGAGGGCGAGGGCGCGGCTGCCATCTCGGCCGGGCTGTGGCCCATCGACACCGAGGCCCGGGCCACCATTTCGCGCAAGTCCGGCATCGCCGAGGCGCTGGCCGCGGAGTGGTACGAGCTCTCCTTCCCCAGCCGCATCTCGGCCGAGGGGCAGATCCTCGCCGCCGAGTGAGCCGGCGCCGGCGCCCCCGCGCCGCTTTGCCGTATCGCTGCGGGGCCGGTTGTTCTAGAACTCCGGCGGGGATGACCGGCCGGAGCTCTCATGGACCTGTCCGAAGACCAGCGCGCTGCCTTTGAAACCGTGGCCGACCGGCTCATGGCCGCCGGCATCGACCTGCTTGAAGGCCGGGTGCTGCCCGAGGCGGAGCCCCATGCCGGCACCGGCGCGCTGGCGATCACCGGACGGGCGGGTTCGGGCAAGACCCGGCTGCTGGCCGCGCTGGTCGCAGCACTTTCGGCCGCCGGGGTCGACACCGTCACCGCCGACTGGGAGGGGCGAAAAAAGCGCGACCGGCGCAGCTTTGCCGTGCTGGCGCCCACCAACAAGGCCGCCGCGGTGCTGCGCGCGCAGGGGGTTCCGGCAACCACCATCCACCGCATCCTCTACACCCCGGTCTACGACCCCGAATTCGAGAAGGTCGCCGCATGGCTGGCCGGCGAGGGTCCGCGGCCGCAGATCGAGGGGCTGACCGAGGCCGCGCTCGACCGCGCGCATCACTTCTACCAGACCCAGCAGTCGATCCCCGGCGCGCTGGCCATGGCCGGGCTGCGCGGATCGGATTTCATCACCGGGTGGAAGCGGCGCGAGCAGCCGCTCGATATCGGGCTGATCGACGAGGCCTCGATGCTGGAGGAACGCCAGCTGAAGGATCTGGAAGACATCTTCTCCACCCTGATCCTGTTCGGCGACCCCGCCCAGCTCGCCCCGGTCGGCCAGTCCGGCCACATGGTGTTCGACGACCTGCCCGAGCCGCGCCGGCTGACGCTGTCGCGCATCCACCGCCAGGCGGCCGACAGCCCGATCCTCGATCTCGCCCACGCGCTGGGCGACGCCGATCTGGGCTTCGAGGATTTCGAGCGCCTCGTCGAGCAGGCCGCCGCGCGCGATCCGCGCATCGTCGTCGCCCCGCGCGTCGATGCCGCGATGATGGCGCGCTCGCCGGTGCTGGTGTGGCGCAACGCCACCCGCATCCGGCTGATCCACGCCTTCCGCACCGCCTATGGCGCGCCGGAGGAGGAGCTGCTGCCCGGCGAGCCGCTGATCTGCGACGGGCTGGAGCTGCCGATGAAGCACCGCAAGCGGCGCATCGATCTGGAGGCGCGCGGCCTGATCAAGGGCGCCCCGGTGATCTATCTCGGCCCCGGCCGGCGCCCCGGCTTCGGGCGGCTGCACGTGCTGGGGGCGGAGGATCCGCGCATCAACGTCGCCTGCATCATCGCCATCGAGAAGCCGGGCCAGGAGGAGCCGTTCATCCCCTATGCCGCCCAGCTCGGCGCGCGCTTCCTGCACGGCGCGGCGGTGACCATCCACAAGGCCCAGGGCTCGCAATGGCCCGATGTGCAGGTGTTTGCCCCCGACCTCTACGCCGCGGCGCGTTCGGGGCGCGAGGAGGCCGGCATCCCGCTGTGGAAGCGGCTCGCCTATGTCGCCATCACCCGGGCCGAGGAGCGGCTGATCTGGGTCACCCGCTACCGGCTCGCCCTGCCCGATGCCCCGCTCGGCATCGACGATCTGCCGGCACCCGCCGTGCCGCTGCAGTTGACGGGCGAGGAATGACGCCGTCTTTTGGGGCCTGCTGCCCTTCCTGCTGCCCCTGTTGACCGACGGATCGTGCGATGCGCCCCAAGACGCTCCAGCGAAGACAACCACCCACAAAAGCGGCGTCGGGCCATGTCGTCGAGACACTCGCGGCGCGGCTGGCGGCGACGATCCTTGACGGCGAGGCGGCCATCGGCAGCGCCCTGCCCAGCGAGCGCGCGCTGATGGAACGCCATGGCGTCAGCCGGGCCACGGTACGCGAGGCGCTGCGGGCGCTGGGCGCACAAGGGCTGATCGAGATCCGGCGCGGGCGCAAGGGCGGCTCCTTCGTCACCGCCCCGCCACCGCAGCTGGTCGAGCAGACGCTGCGCCTCCATCTGCGCGCGCCGCAGACCGGCGCCGCCGATCTGGCGCTGTTGCGCATGGCGCTGGAGCCTGCCGCCGCCGCGGCCGCGGCGCGCAACCGCACGGCGCTGCAACTCGCGGCGCTGGAGGGTGCGTGCGGGCGCTGCGAGGCGCAGATGCGCGATCCGGCCGAATTCGTGCAGCAAGTGGCGAGCTGGTACCACGCTCTGGCCGAGGCCGCCGGCAGCCCGCCACTGACGCCGATGCTCGCGGCGCTGGCCGAGGCCCGGGCCGACCGGCTGCGGGATGCCGCGGCGCAGCCACGAACCCGCAAGGCGCTGATGGGTGCGCTGTGGCAGGTTCAGGCCGCCGTGACCGACCGCGATCCCGAAGCGGCGCACCGGCGGATGGGCCGCCTTCTCGGCCTGATGGAGCCCGAGAAGGCCGTAAATGCAAGCGGATCAGGATGAAACAGGGGGCTGGCGGTGAACAGGTTCCGGCAACGGCGAAGCTGACACGAAAAGCCGAGGACTCCATCGAGGGCGGTGCTCGACCCTGGGAGGGCGCTGCAAAACGGTGAAGGTCGAGTATGCGGTTCAATCATGCCTGCCAGTCCTGTCCGTGACTGGCGTCGCAATGCGCCCTCCCGCGGGGAGGGTCGGGCGCCGCCCGGGCCATGGCCTGGGCGAGGCATGTGTCGCCGGCATGTCCTCACTGTGAACCCGACCGAATCCGGGGCCAGCCGACACGCCGGGCCGAACTGCCAGTTGCCATTTGCGCTCCCGCCCCGGCCGGTCTAGATTGCCGGCGCGGCGCGGATTGTCCGCGCGGCCGTTCCCGAGGGAATGACGGCCCCGTAGCTCAGCAGGATAGAGCGGCCGCCTCCTAAGCGGCAGGTCACAGGTTCGAATCCTGTCGGGGTCGCCAACTCCCGCAAGCCCGAAACGCAGTCCCGCCCCTGCGCTACCGGCCCGGCGAGGCCGAAAGGGTGCGGGTCTTTTCCTCCATCCACTTCACCTCCGCCGCCGGATCGGGGTCGGGCGGGGCCGCGATCGCCTTCTTCCGCCAGCTCAGCAGATAGTTGATGTCCGATGACAGCCCGGCCCAGACGAAGGGCACGCAGTCGAACAGGATGCGCTCGCGCCGGGCGGTGTCGAGCATGGTCTCGCGCTCGGTGCGCAGCGTCTCGGCAAAGGAGATGTAGAATTCCTCGATCAGCTGCACCCGCGCATGGCTCTCGGCGATGCTGTCGGGGATCTTGCGCAGCAATGTCTGCATCATCAGGAAGTCGATCTGTTCGCGCAGCACCCGGGCGAAGCTGACCGGGACGGTCTCGTCGCCCCTGCCCGCCTGATCGAGATGGTAGAAAACCGCCGCCCGGCAGCGCTGGAAGGTGCGCATGCCTTCCGGCGTGATGTAGCCGCGGATGCCCGGCGCCGGCGTCTCCTGCCCGGCTGCGACCTGGACGAGGAAGCCGAGGCAGGCGAGGCCCGCCAGAACCCGGCGCAATCCTGTCATCGTCATCCCTCCCGCATCCGACCGGCCCGGGCCACGCTACGGCGGATCGGGGCGCACAGCAATCGCCGCCTGCCCGATCCCGGCTGGAAGCCGCCGGCCGGGCAGGCTAGGCTCGCGCCGATTTTCCAGCGGAGCCCTGCCATGTCGCTTGCCCATGGACGCCACTTCCTCGCCTCGCCGGGTCCCTCGGTCGTGCCCGAGCGGGTGCTGCGCGCCATGCATCGCGATGCCCCCAACATCTATGAAGGCCCGCTGATCGAGCTGACCGAGCACGTGCTGGTGGGGTTGAAGACGGTGGCCCAGACCAAGCATGACGCGGCGATCTACATCGCCAACGGCCATGGCGCGTGGGAGGCGGCGCTCTCCAATACCATCCGCAGCGGAGAGCGGGTGCTGTGCCTGGCCACCGGCCGCTTTGCCCTCGGCTGGGCCGAGACGGCGCGGCGGCTGGGGGCCGAGGTGGTGGTCGAGGATTTCGGCGGCGCCGCCGCGGTCGACCCCGAGCGGGTGGAGCGGGCGCTGCGCGCCGATCCTTCCATCGCGAAGGTGCTGGTGGTGCAAACCGACACCGCAAGCTCGGTGAGAAACGACATCGCCGCCATCCGCGCGGCGATGGATGCCGCGGGCTCCGAGGCGCTGCTGATGGTCGATTGCATCGCCTCTCTGGCCTGCGAAGAGTTCCACATGGATCGCTGGGGCGTCGACGTGATGGTCGCCGCCTGCCAGAAGGGGCTGATGACGCCGCCCGGCCTCGGCTTCGTCTTCGCCGGGCCGCGGGCAAGGGCCGCGCGCGCCCGCGCCGATCGCGTCACCGCCTATTGGGACTGGGAGCCGCGACTGGAGCCGGGGGTGTTCTATCACCTCTTCGGCGGCACAGCGCCCACCCATCACCTGTTCGGCCTGCACGAGGCGCTGGAGATGATCGCCGAGGAGGGGCTGGAAGCCGTCTGGGCGCGCCATCGCCGCCTGGCCGCGGCGGTACATGCTTCGGTGGAGGCATGGGGGACGGCCGGCCCCTGGGCGCTCAACATCGCCGATCCCGCCAGCCGTTCGGCCGCCGTGACCACCATCCGAACCGGCGATCTCGATGCCGATGCGCTGCGCGCCCATGCCGAGCACGAGCAGGGGGTGACGCTGGGCGTGCCGCTGTCGCTGAGCCGGCCGGATACCGTGGGGAGGGAGGCCGGGCTGTTCCGCATCGGCCATATGGGCCATCTCAACCCGCCGATGATCCTCGGCGTGCTGGGGGCGGTGGAGACGGCGATGTGCGCGCTTCGGATGCCGCACGGGCCCGGCGCGCTGGAGGCGGCTGCAGCCGCGATGGCGGCGGATGAGGGCTGAGGGGCACCGGCGGTGGCGTGACGGCGCGTTCATCCGGAGCATGTCGTCGCCAGTCGGATCCAGCCGCCCGCGGAGCGCGGCGAAGCCGGGCATGCGGTTGCCCGCCCTCGCGTCGGGAGCTGGGGCGAACCGGATCGGGTGCGGCATGTTCGGGCAGGAACGAGACCGCGTCAGGCACCGTCGAACGGTCCCGGCAAAGCCGGACCGACGGGAATCCGTTCGTCCTCCAGACCGGCGCCGCCGCCCGGCCGCCTCTCGCAGCCGGGCCCTGCACCGGTCTACACCCAGACCGCCACCGCCCCGAAGAACACCTCCTCCAGATTCTCGCCCGGCCCCTCGCGGTCCACGACCAGGAAATCCTGCGGCCCGTCGAGCACCAGGAGCGGGTGGTGCCAGACCCCGGCGGCGTAATTCACCCCCTGACCGCCGCCGGCGCGGAAGGCGCGCAGAGCTTCGGGCGCGGGATGCCCGGCCACCACCACCAGCCAGTCGCGCCCGCCGAGCGGCATGAAGGCCTGGCTGCCCAGCGGGTGCCGCTCCAGCATGGCGATCTCCAGGGGTCGCACCCGGCCGCGAAAGATCGACAGGATCACGCCGGCATCGCTCTCCACCCGCGCCAGCGCGTGAAAGCGGGTGGTGAAGCCGGCATTGATCTCCACCGCGCGCGCCGGATCGGCCTCGATCACCTGCCCGAAGGGGGCGAAGGCCTCCGCCGTCAGCGGCTCGGCCCGGATCATGCCCGCCGTCCGAACACCCGGAACCGGCTGATGCCGCCATCGGGATGGATGTTGAGCTTGACATGGGTCACCGGTCCGGCCGCGGTGATGTCGGCCCCGGAAAAGACGTGGACATGATCGGCCTGCAGCTTCTGTTCGGCGAGGATCTGCGGCCAGAACATCGCCCCGGCGACCACGGCGCTGTCGGGACCGGGCGCCACCCGCGCGGCCTGTACCGAGGCGCGGTCGGGATAATTGCCGCGGAAATGGCAGGTGTCGATCTCGATGCGCTCGACCGTACCGGCCGCGCCGAGTGCCACGATCAGCCAGTCATGGCCGGGCTCGCGACGCCGCCGCGTCTCCCAGCCATCGCCCATGTCGCGGCCGCGACCCTCGCTGAGGATCGCCCAGACATCGCCGTAATGGGCATCGTTGAAGGCGACGACGCGACCGCCATGGCGCAGGGCGGACAGTTCCAGCACGTCGCCTCCGGCCGCGCCCCAGTCCGGCACCAGCCGGCCATAGAGGCGCAGCCGTGCCACGCCGCCATCGGGGAAGATGTCGAGCCGCACCCAGTTGACCGGGCCGGGCGCCTCCCGCGCCGTGAGGAAGTGATGCGCATCGGGCCCCAGCGCGGTCGGCGGCACGATCTCGCACCATTCGGCATCGGCGGCGGGCTCCGCCTCCGACCAGATCGCGTGGATCGCCGCCGCCGGCGGGTAGTTGCCGGTGAAGAAGGAGGTGTCGATGTCCACGCCGTGGATGACCGCCGGCCCGCCCAGTCGGATCAGGCACCAGTCATGGCCCGAATCGCGCCTCCGCCGGCTTTCCCAGCCATCCATCCACTTGCCGTGCTCGTCATAGAGACCGGGACGGAACACCGGCGGCGCATCCCGGATCAGCCGGTCGCGCGGGGCGAAGAATTCATCGGATGCCGCATGGGCCACGGTGCCGAGCCGCGGCGAGGCAAGATTGACCGCGCCGCGCGCCCATTCGGGAAGCTCTGGCAGCGGGGCAGTGATGTCGGTCATGGCGCGGATCCCGGGGTGTTGCGATGCGGGCGAGCCTAACCCCTCGATCCGCTTCCGGGAAGGCCACGCCGCGCGCGGCCAATGCTGTGCGACTTCCCCGCGAAGTGATCGCGACCGGGCCAATTCGCCGAATCGGGGGATCGAATTCCCGACCCCGATCCCCTAGTATGCCTCGTCTCCATCCCGGCGAGGATATCGGCGCATGCGAACATTTCGGGCGATCGCGCTTGCACTGGTCGTTGCTGCCGCGCCCGGTGCCAGCCCGGCCGAACCCGCAACGGCCGACGGGGCGGCGCTCAAAGAGGCCATAGCAGCGATTCGCGGCGATGACTGGAAGGCGGCGAAGGCTGCCTTTGCCACCATCGGCGATCCGGTCGCGCGCGACATACAACTGTGGTTCCGCCTCGCCGACGGGCGGGGCAGGCTCGAGGAATACCGTGCCTTCCTCGCCACCCATGCCGACTGGCCGCGCCTCGACCGCATCCGCAGACGGGCGGAACGCGCCATTCCCGCCGAAGCGCCGCCGCGCATGGTGTTGGATTTCTTCGCCAACACCGCTCCGGTGACCGGCACCGGCGCCACACACCTGGCCCGGGCGCTGCGCCAGACGGGGCAGGCCGATGTCGCCCGCGAGGTGCTGGCCGCGGCCTGGCGCGACGTGGCGATGTCGCCCGGCGAGCAGGCGAAATTCGTCGCCGCGCATCGCGAGACGATCCGGCGCTGGAGCGCGGCGCGCGCCGAGACCATGCTGTGGGCCGGTGCGCTGGATCAGGCCGAGCGGGTGCTGCCCTACCTGCCCGCCGAACGCGCGGCGCTGGTCCGCGCCCGGCTCGCCCTGCAGCGCGGCAAACGCGGGGTCGATGCGCTCATCAAGGCGGTCCCCGAAAGCCTCGCCGACGACCCCGGCCTTGCCCATGACCGGTTCGAATGGCGGGTGCGGCACGGCCGCTGGCAGGATGCGATGGCGCTGATCATCGAGCGGTCCACCAGTGCCGAGGCGCTCGGCCAGCCGGAAGCCTGGGCGAAACGGCGGCTGCAGCTCGCCCACCGTGCGATGCGCGAGGGCGACGCCAGGCGCGCCTATCGCATCGCCGCCCAACACTGGCTGCAGCGCGGTGCGGATTTCGAGCAGCTGGAATGGTTCGCCGGCTGGGTGGCGCTGCGCAAGTTGGGCGATGCGCGGCTGGCATTGCGGCACTTCCAGACCTTCCGCGCCCATGTCGACACGCCGATCAGCAAGGGGCGGGCGGGCTACTGGCTGGGCCGGGCGCATGAGGCGCTGGGTCAGGAGAAGCGCGCGCGTGAGGCCTACAGCTTCGCCGCCCGCTACCAGACCAGCTTTTACGGCCAGCTTGCCGCCGAACGCGCCGGCATCGCGCCGGACCGCGCGCTCGCCGGCCCGAAACAGCTGCCGGACTGGCGCCACCATCCGGTGGCGCGCTCCTCGCTGGTGCGCGCCGTGCTGCTCTTCGATCAGGCCGACGAACCCGGCCGGGTCTGGCAGT
The DNA here is from genome assembly GCA_003695135.1 of Alphaproteobacteria bacterium. Lineage (GTDB taxonomy): Bacteria > Pseudomonadota > Alphaproteobacteria > Rhodobacterales > Rhodobacteraceae > J013. The sequence goes on from RFIR01000428.1 coordinate 19,017, forward strand.
TCCTTGTCCACAAGGCGCGGCTGAGCCACGACCCGCGCGAGCTCGAGGCGCTGGCCAGCCTGGCGCTCTCGCTCGACCGGCCGAATGTGGCGGTGCGCGTGGCCAAGATCGCCGCCGCGCGCGAGACCATACTGATGGCAGCCTATTATCCGGTCACGCCGCTGGCGCGCGCGGTCAGCACCGGGCTGGTGGCCGAGCTGGTCATGGCGCTGGCCCGGCAGGAAAGCGAGTTCAACGTCGCCGCGATCAGCCACGCCGGTGCGCGCGGGATCATGCAGCTGATGCCGGCGACGGCGCGCAAGGTGGCCAGGGCGCTGGGGCTGAAATATTCCCGCGCGGCGCTGACCGATGACTGGCGCTACAACGCGGTGCTGGGCCAGGCCTATCTGGCGGCGCGGCTGGAGGAATTCGGCTCGCCTGTCCTCGCCGCGGCCGCCTACAATGCCGGGCCGGATCGGGCCGCGGCGTGGCTGGAGCGCTATGGCGATCCGCGCCGCAACCTCGATGCCGCCATCGACTGGATCGAGACGATCCCCTTTGCCGAGACCCGCAACTACGTGATGCGGGTGCTGGAGGGCATGCATGTCTATCGCGCCCGGCTGGGCGGCAGGGTGCAGCCCCTGCGCATCGGCAAGGACATTCGCGGCCTGAAGTGATCCCGCTGCTTTGCAGTGGCAAAATCGGGCGGAAACCGCTAAAGATTGTGGAATGAACCTGGCCCGCCACGACATGCAGCCTGACCGGGCGCCGATACGGCGGCTGGAGGAGGCCACGGCCAACCGCATCGCTGCGGGCGAGGTGGTGGAGCGCCCGGCCTCGGCGGTCAAGGAGCTGGTGGAAAACGCGCTCGATGCCGGCGCGCGCCATGTCGATGTCGCCATCGCCGCGGGCGGGCGCAGCCTGATCCGGGTCGCCGATGACGGCTGCGGCATCCCCGCCGGCGAACTGGCGCTGGCCGTCGAACGCCATGCGACCTCAAAGATCAAGGGCGGCGATCTGGTCGATCTGCACCATTTCGGCTTTCGCGGCGAGGCGCTGCCCTCGATCGGCGCGGTGGCGCGTCTGTCGATCACCTCGCGCGCGCAGGGCGCCGACGCGGCGGCGGCCATCGAGGTCACCGCCGGAAAGCTGGCGCCGGTGCGCCCCGCCGCGCTGGCCCGCGGCACGGTGGTGGAGGTGCGCGATCTGTTCTTCGCCACGCCCGCACGGCTGAAATTCCTGCGCAGCGAGATGGCCGAGCAGCGCGCCATCACCGAGACGCTGCGCCGGCTGGCGCTGGCCGCGCCGGCGACCGGCTTTCAGCTGCGCGACATCAGTGATGGCGGGGCGGGGCGCAGCCTGATGCGGCTGGAGCCGGGCGGATTCGATGCCGATGGCGCGCTGCGGGCGCGCATCCGCGCCATACTGGGTCCGCAATTCGTCGAGAACGCGATTCCCGTCGCGGCCGAGCGCGAAGGCGTGCGGCTGAGCGGTTTCGCCGCCCTGCCCACCTATTCGCGCGGCGCCTCGGTGCAGCAGTTCCTGTTCGTCAACGGCCGCCCGGTCGAGGACCGGCTGCTCGGCGGCGCGCTGCGCGCGGCCTATGCCGATCTCTTGCCGCGCGGGCGCTATCCGGCGGCGGTGCTGTTCATCGCCTGCGAGGGCGCGCGCGTCGATGTCAACGTGCATCCGGCCAAGGCCGAGGTGCGGTTCCGCGAGCCGGGTCTGGTGCGCGGGCTGGTGGTCTCGGCGCTGACCCATGCGCTGGCCGGGGCCGGGCATCGCAGTGCGACCACCATCAGCCGCGCCGCGCTGGGCGCTTTCCGTCCCCCCGAGGCCCCTTCAGCCGCTGCCCGGCAGGCTGCCGAGCGCTTTCAGGCACCCCCGCTGCCTTCCGCACCGGGATTTGCCGAGGCGCTGGGCGCGCAGAGCTGGTCGGCGCCGGCCGAGCCCGCCCCCGAAGCGGCGCCCGAGGCCGAAATCCCGCCGCTCGGCCTCGCACGCGCGCAGCTGCACGAGACCTATATCCTCGCCCAGACTGCCGATGGCGTGGTGCTGGTCGATCAGCACGCCGCGCATGAGCGGCTGGTCTATGAGCGGATGAAGGCAGCGCGCGCCGAAGGCGGTGTCCCGGCGCAGAGCCTGCTGACGCCGGAGGTGGTGGAGCTGCCGGCCGAGGCCTGCAGCCGCGTGCTGGAGGCGGCCGGCGAGCTGGCCGCGCTGGGGCTCGATGTCGAGCCCTTCGGCGGCCGGGCGGTCTGCGTGCGGGCAACACCGGCCCCGCTCGGCCCCTGCGATGCGGCGGCGCTTGTGCGCGACATTGCCGATGCGCTGCAGGCGGAGGCGGGCGAGGACCCGCTGCGCACCCGGCTCGACGCGGTGATCTCGCGCATGTCCTGCCATGGCTCGGTGCGGGCGGGGCGGCGGATGAACGCGGCAGAGATGAATGCGCTCCTGCGCGAGATGGAGGCCACGCCCTTTTCCGGCCAGTGCAATCACGGCCGCCCGACCTGGGTGGCGCTGTCGCTGGCGGATATCGAAAGGCTGTTCGGGCGGCGCTGACAGTTCCCGTAGATTGGCCAAACCATCCTGCATGGCAAGTGTCGACCACGTCGTGTTCCAGTCGGTTCGCCATCAGCTCCAACGCAAGGGCGTGCGACCGCCCGGGTGGGCGCGAATGCGCCCGCCAAGGGGGCGGGCGGGCGCATGCCCGGTTCGCTTCGCTCTCCGGGCGTGTGAACCCGATCAGGCGTGCCATCCTCCCGGGCCTGCTGGCACACTACCGCAGCCACAGACCGGCGGC
>RFIR01000065.1 GCA_003695135.1 Alphaproteobacteria bacterium
ATCGAGATCGCGCCGCGCAACCACGGCGGCGATCGGCAGCACGCCCCCGCCCAGCGCCTTGCCCAGCGTCACGATGTCGGGCTGCACGCCGTCATGCTCGAAGGCGAACATGCGCCCCGTCTTGCCGAGCCCGGTGGGGATCTCGTCGAGGATCAGCAGCGTGCCGTGCCGGTCGCAGGCCGCGCGCACCCGCGCCCAGAAACCCGGCGGCGGCACGTAAGGCACCGCCCGCATCGGCTCGGCGATCACCGCGGCGATATCGCCCTCGCGTTCCAGCACGTATTCGACCATGCCGGCGCAGGCCAGCCCGCAGCTTTCCGGCCCGGCATGGCCATAGGGGCAGCGATAGCAGGCGAAGGGGGCGACATGCTCGGCCCCGGGCAGGAGCGGCCCGGCGATGAAGCTGCGAAAGGTCGCCTCGCCGCCCACGGAAGCGGCGCCGAAGCCCGCACCATGGAACGCATCCCAGAAGCTGAGCGTCTTGAAGCGCCCGGTCGCCGCGCGGGCGATCTTCAGCGCCACCTCGTTGGCATCCGACCCGCCGGTGGTCAGCAGCACCTTGGAAAGATCGCCCGGCGCTATGGCTCCCAGCCTTTCGGCGAGCTCCACCGCCGGCGCGCAGGTAAACCGGCGCGGCGCGAAGCTGAGCGCATCGAGCTGGTCGTGGATGGCGGCGATCACCTTCGGGTGGGCATAGCCCAGATGATGCACGGAATTGCCGTGAAAATCCATGTAGCGCCGGCCGTCGAGATCCTCGATCCAGATGCCTTCGGCCTTGCGGATCGCGCTCAAACAGGGGGTCGACAGGCTCTGATGCAGGAAGGCGGCGCTGTCGCGCCCGATCAGCGCCGCCGTCTGCGGCCCGAGTTGCCCGGCCCATTGCCGGCGGGCGTCGGACCGGTTGGCCTCGCCCTCGGTATGGGTGACGGGCGGCCGGGTCATGGCCGGCCGCCCCGTGCGGTAGGTGTCCGGGCCTGCGGCCTCACGGCTTCTCGCCGCGGGCAAGCCGGGCGTTGATATCGGCGATCACCGCCGGCAGGTCGACGAGGCTGTCGATCACGTAGTGGGCGCCCGCCTTGACGAGGATGTCGCGGGTGCGCGCCATGCGCCGGGCGATTTCCTCCTCGGGCAGGCTCTCGGCCTCCTCGAGGCTGTTGATATTCATGTAGTTGGAATAGCGCACCAGCCCGACGCCCCAGCAGCCGGCATTCTGCGCCTCGCCGATGCCCGAGACGGTGTCGTCGCATTTCACCACCGATTTGACATCGGCGATGTTCATCAGGTCCATGTTGCGAAACACCATGTGCGGGTTGGGCCGGGCGCCGTTGATCACCTCGTCGCCGGCCACGGTCGCGTCGGGGGTGAAGCCCTGCCTGATGCAGTCTTCCAGCAGGATGTCGACCATCGAGCGCACGAAGCCGGTGGAGGCGCCGAACTTGATGCCCTGCTTCTGCAGATCGACCAGCACGTCCTTCACCCCGGGCAAGAGCGCGGTGTATTTGCGCAGGCAGTCGAGCTGCATCGGCACGAAATCGGCGAACATCGCATCGACGTCGTCCTGGGTCGGATAGGCGCCCTTGACCGACTTCCAGCGCTCGGCGATCACCGGATCCTCGGTCAGCGCCTTGATGTGCAGATCCTTGCGCAGCCCCATCGGCCCGCGCGCCTCTTCCATCGAGATCTCCACGCCCTGCTTCTTGAACACCTCGACGAAGACCACCGCCGGGGCGATGACATAGGCGTCGGCGATCGTGCCGCTCCAGTCGAGCACCACCGCCTTCACGCCGCCGCGATACTGCCGCTCGTAGGTGTAGTCGCCATGCAGGTTCATTGTGGAATTCCTTCTCTTTGCTGAGTGAACGGTTCGGTTGTCAGGCGGCGAGCCGCGCGCGCTCGGCCAGCGCCTCGGCTGGCGGCGCGGCGCTGTTCACGCCCATCCCGGCCAGTGCCTCGCCGGCAGCCGCGACCACCGCGCGCATGACATGCTCGTCAAGCTGGCCGATGCAGCCGATGCGGAAGCTGTCGACCACGGTCAGCTTGCCGGGATAGATGATGAAGCCCTTCGCCTTCATCGCCTCGTAGAAGCGCGGGAAGGAAAAGGCCGGGTCGGCCGGGCAGAAGAAGGTGACGATGATCGGGCTCAGCCAGCGCGCATCGAGCAGCGTCTCGAAGCCGAGCGTGCGCATGCCCGCCACCAGCACGTCGCGGTTGCGGGTGTAGCGGGCGAGCCGTCCCGGCGCGCCGCCCTCGGCCTCGTGCAGCCTCAGCGCCTCGAGAAACGCGGCCACCACATGGGTGGGCGGGGTGAAGCGCCACTGGCCGGTGCGGTTCATGTAGTCCCACTGCGCGGCCACATCGAGGCTCAGCGAATGGCAGTTGCCGGCTGCGGCCTCCAGCGCATCCCTGCGCGCCAGCACGAAGCCGAAGCCGGGCACACCCTCGATGCACTTGTTGGCCGAGGAGACCAGCGCCTCGAACTGCAGCCGGGCCGGTTCGGCCGGCAGCGCGCCGAAGGCCGACATCGAATCGATCAGGAGCCTGCGCCCGGCGGCGCGGGTCGCATCGGCGATTTCCTCGAGCGGGTTGAGGATGCCCGAGGAGGTCTCGCAATGGATGGCCACCACATGGGAGATGGCCGGATCGCCGGCCAGGATGCGCGCCACCTCCTCGCCGCGCGGCGGCAGGTAGTCGCCCTTGTCGAGCAGCTCGATCGGCCGGCCGATCTGGCGCAGGGTTGCGGCGGCGCGCTGGCCATAGGCACCGTTGGCCAGCACCAGCGCCTTGCCGTCCTTGGGCACGAAGCTGCCCAGCATCGCCTCCACCGCGAAGGTACCCGAGCCCTGCATCGGCACGCAGTCGAACGCCTCGGCCCCCGCGCCCAGCATCGCCACCAGCTTGCCGCGAAGCTCGGCCGTCATGGCGCGGAAATCGCTGTCCCAGCTGCCCCAGTCGCGCAGCATGGCCTCCTTGGTCGAGAAGGCGGTGGTGAGCGGACCAGGGGTCAGCAGATAGGGCTCGCCCAGTTTCGGGGCGGGGATGCGGGGGTCTGAATCGCTCATGGCTTGCGTCCGGCTGCGGCCGTCGATTTCGGTCGCCACGGTTTTGCATCCGGCAAACACATATGTAAAAGGGATAATTCAGATAGAAAGATCGGCTCAGCCTATGGAATGTCCGGATAGATGCGCCACAGCCAGTTGAAGGCCTTTCACCATGTCGCGCTTCTTGGCGGGTTTTCCCGCGCGGCCGAGGCATTGCGGCTGACCCAGCCGGTGCTGTCGGAGCAGGTCAAGGCGCTGGAGCAGGCCCATGACGTGCTGCTGTTTTCCCGCGAACACCGCCAGGTCGCACTGACCCCGGCCGGCGAGCGGCTGTTCGCGCTCACCCGCGAATATTTCGGTGTCGAGGCGCAGATCGCCGATTACCTCGGCACCCGCTCGGCCGTGCTGCGGGGGCGGCTGAGGATCATCGCCGACAGTGCGCACCACATCACCGACATCCTCGCCGCGTTCCGGCTGCGCCACCCGCTGGTCGCCGTCTCGGTGCGCAGCGGCAATACCGAGGCGGTGCTGGAGGCGCTGCGCGGCTTCGAGGCCGATATCGGCGTGGCCGGCAGCCTGCAGCCCGGCCGCGACATGGACATCGTCAGCCTCGGCGCCTCGGAGATCGTGGCCGTCGTCGCGGTCGGGCTTCTGCCGGTGGGCAAGCATCGGCTCGATCTGCGCGAGCTGGCCGACTGGCCGCTCGTCTTCCGCGAGGAGGGCTCCAGGACCCGGACCATGGTAATCGAGGCGGCGGCGCGGCTGGGGGTGACGCTCAGCCCGGCGATCGAGGCGGAGGGGCGCGAGGCAATGCGCGAGGTGGTCGCCTCAGGCGCCGGCATCGGCTTCGTCTCGCGCGCCGAGCTGGGCCATGACGGGCGCCTGCGCGCGGTACCGATTTCCGGCGCCGAGCTGGTGATGAGCGAGACGCTGGCCTGCCTCGCCCGGCGCAGCGAGGTGCGGCTGATCCGCAGCTTCATGGAGCTGGCCCGAACCATGCGGCGGGAACCGGCATGACAAGCGCCCCTTGGCGATGGCCGGGCAATGGTGCCAGCCGGCGCGGTCGGCAAAACCGTCTCTCGCACCGCCGCCATTCAATCGACACCACCGGCGAGAGGGCCCGACCCGGTCAAGATCACCAGCGCCGGGGCGCGGGACAGGCCGTGGCGATCGCCATCCTCGGCGCCGGTCGGTGCAGCTTAATGCCGCTGGATCACGGGCACGCAACGCCCCAACGAGCGAAAGACACCGAACCCTGTCCGGGTGCGCGGGCGACGCGAAATGCGGCGCCGGAAGAGGTGTTCCCGTTTTCACTGTTGATTGATAGAGACCCCTGCAAAACTCGGCTGCAAGAAAATGCCCAGAATGCGGGAGGTTGTGCAGGGATCATGATAATGCACGCGTAAAGTAATTTTAAGAGGTCCCTACAAAAACCGGATACGGGCGGAAATCCTGAGTACGCAAGGTTTTGTACGGATCATGATCGAGCGCGTGTAAAGTAATTAGAAAATAATTTCCCGATCAATATTTAACAATCAACAGTGAAAATAGTCACAGCATGACCGGCGCCGCATTTCGCGGCGCCCGAGCGCAACGCCCGGGTCTGACCGGCAGGGTTTCGCAGGGGTCTCTGTCAGAGACCCAAGCGAAACTCCGGCGCGACGGGGCATCCCGGGCGAGACGCGTTTCCTGCCAATGTGTACTGCGCGCGCGTAAAGTAATTAGAAAATAATTCCCCAATCAATATTTACCAAATAGGTGAAAATCAGGAACGAACTTCGCCGGCGCCGCATTTCGCGGCGCCCGAGCGCAACGCCCGGGTTTGGCCGGCGGGTTTCGCAAGGCTCTCTTTCAATTGTTTCACGCTCGCGCGATCATGAGCCCCGTCAAACTTCGCGCATCAAGGAACAGCGGATGCGTTCCCCTGCAAGCCCGACAGCCCCCAGCCCGGACTATCGCGTGCCGGTCCGGTTTTCGCGGGTGGGAGGATATCCGCAAGGTCCGGGAGGCTCCCTCCAGCCTTCGGCCCGCGCCCCGCCGCAGACCGGGAAACGGTCAGCACACGGGGCGGAGGAGCCTGACCGGGCCGACCCGCTCCCGCCTCCGGCTTGACACGCGCCCCCTTGGCGATGGCCGGGCAATGGTGCTAGCCGGGACGCTCAGCAGGCCGCCCGCAAGGATCCACCGCCATGAAGAACGTGCTGTTCATCGTCATCGACCAGTTTCGCGCCGATCTCCTGTCGGGCGATAGCGGGCTGGCCGGGGCGGTCGATCTGCCCAATCTGCGCGCGCTGATGGCGGAGGCCACGACCTTCGCCAATCACTGGACGGTCACCTCGCCCTGCGGGCCGGCGCGGGCCAGCCTTCTGACCGGGCAGTACGCGATGAACCACCGCTCGGTGCGCAACGGCGCCCCGCTCGACCGCCACATTCCCACCGTGCCCGGCGAGATGCGCAAGGCGGGCTACGCGCCGATGCTGTTCGGCTATACCGATACCTCGACCGACCCGCGCGGGCGCGATCCCCGCGATCCGGCGCTGCGCAACTACGAGATGCCGATGGCGGGCTTCGAGGAAAAGCTGGAAATGCGCCAGGAATCGGCCAGCCGGCCCTGGCGCGGCCATCTCGCCCGGCGCGGATACGCCCTGCCGCCCTATGACGAATTCTACGTCCCCCAGGGACCGGATCTCGACAGCCCCGCCTTCTATGCCGCCGAGGACAGCGACACCGCCTTTCTCACCGACGAATGCCTCAAGGTGCTGGCGGGCATGACCGATCTGCGCTGGTTCGCGCATCTGACCTATATCCGCCCGCATCCGCCCTTCGTGGCGCCGGAGCCGTGGAACCGCAAGTTCCGCGACCGCGCCATTCCGGAACCGGTGGCAGCCGGCGCCTGGGCCGACGACCATGCCGTGCTGAACGAGCTGCGCGGCCGGACGCCGCTGTCGCGCTATGTCCAGGGCCGGCCGGGGCTTGAGGAGACGCCCGAGGCGGTGCGCACCATCCGGCAGGTCTATCTGGGGCTCGCGGCCGAGGTCGACCATCACCTCGGCCGGGTGATCGAGTTCCTGAAACAGACGGGACAGTATGACGACACGCTGCTGATCGTCTGTTCCGATCATGGCGAGATGCTGGGCGATCACGGGTTCTGGAGCAAGGTGACCGTGTTCGATGCCGCCTATCGCATCCCGCTGATCATCCGCGACCCGGCGGGGCTCGGCGCCGGGCGGGTGGTCACGCAGCCGACCGA
>RFIR01000066.1 GCA_003695135.1 Alphaproteobacteria bacterium
ATCCGGGCCGGCAAAGTCGGGCCCAGGAAACAGCCGGTGCTGATGGCCGGCGATGACGGCATCGACCCCGTCGAGCCGGGCGATCTCGGCCGCGGCATTCTCCTGCCTGCTTGCCGATCGGGCGGAGATGCCGCCATGGACCAGCGTCACGATCAGATCGGCGCCGTCCCGCCTCAGGCGCGGCACGGCCTCCCGCACCGCCGCCACGCAATCGCCGGCGGTAAACCGGCCGGCCAGATGACGGTGGTTCCAGCCCGTAACCTGCGGCGGCAGCACCCCGACCAGACCGATGCGCAGGGGCTGCGCGCGGCCGGCGTCGTCGGTGAATTCGCGCTCCAGCACGCGATGGCCGGGCAGCAGGGTCCCGCCCTCGCCGCGGAAGAGATTGGCGCAGAGCACCGGGAAGGCCGCTGCCGACAGCGCCTTTTGCAGAAACGCCACGCCGTAGTCGAGATCGTGATTGCCCAGCGCGGCGGCGTCATAGCCGAGCGCGTTCATCGCCGCGATCATCGGATGCGGGTTGTCGGGGCCGAAACCTCCGGTCGCGGCCAGATGGTCGCCCAGCGCCCCGCCCTGCAGCAGATCGCCATTGTCGAGCAGGAGCGAGCTGGCGGCCTCGCCCCGCGCCTCGGCGATCAGATCCGCGAGCCGAACCAGCCCGCCCGCGCCGCTGCCCTCGTCGGCCACCAGCGCCATGTGCAGATCGGTGGTCGCCAGCAGACGCAGGCGCAGCGTCGCATCGCCGGCGCGTCCGGTGCGTTGCGCTTCAGAAATCCGTCTTGCCTCCCGCCGACCGCCCCTGCTGCCCGCGCCGCATGGGGCGCTCGCGTTTTCCGATCCCGCCGGGGCGATCCCGGTTGACAACCCGCCACATGCTGTCGAGCAGCCGCCACCGCGCATCGGTATCGTCGGTGACGCTGACGCAGATGGCGCTGGTTGGCGGCGGTGCCGAGCCATGCTTCCTCGCTTCCAGTCTCTTCAGCAGGGCGTCGTAGCGCTCGATGAGTTCGGCGAAGGCGGCCGCGTCGTGCTCCAGATGCCGATCGATGCTGCCGGCCTTCTCGCTTTGCTGCCGGGCGAAGCGCAGCGTCCGGTCCCTGCCCGGATCGGGCGGGTCCAGCGCCCAGACCACTCGCGGCGGCAGCATCCCGCCATCGCCATCCACGCCCTTTTCGGCATAGCGCCGGTGTGCGGTCAGGAAATGGCGTATCAGCCGCAGGAACCGAAGTTCCAGCCATACCTCCTCGCGTTCAACCTCGTTGCCCGCCTCGTCGGTCGTCTTCACCCTCCTGTGCCATGCCGACCACGGAATGTCGTCGATGACGGCGAAATTGGCCTGGCAGAGATCCCACAGAAGCTCGCCCTCGATGAAGATCGGCGCCTCGACGCCGGTGCGGTACATGTTGCGGATGGCGATCGGGTCGTCGGCCTCGTCCAGACGCGCGTCGCGGTAGCTGGTATAGCGCGCGCGGACATGTTCGGACCGGACCGGCCCGTCGCGCAGGTCGACGGGGATGTGCGACATCGCCGCCTCGCAGGCCAGCGACACCACGAAGGGCGTCTTGCCCGAACCGGGCCCGCCATAGACCACGACGTGGCGCAGCGGGTCGGCCTCCTCCGGCAGCAGCCTGCCATGGTGATAGAGCCGGTCGAGCGGGCATTCGCCGAACTCCCGCACCAGCTCCGGCTTCCGGGTGACCTCGACCGCGCTTTCCACCAGTCCCAGGCGAAAGGCGTAAGGCGCCCCGATCAGGTCGATGGCGCGCGAACGATAGGCATAGCGCTGGCCCAGCACCAGCAGCACCAGGGTGAAGAAGAGGATCGAGACCAGCTCCCACGCGCTTTCGAAGAACGGTGTGTCGGGATCGGGATGCGAGGCGATGATGCCGACGGCCAGCACCGCGCCGGTGATGTAGAAAAAGCCGTCGGCAAAGGAATCCCACAGCGCCTCGCGTTCCAGCGCGGCGACCGCCTTTTTCGCCGGGCAGGTCTTTCCGCGCAGCGTCTGCGCGCGCACGATCCCCATCTTCACCCCGCGCTGGTCGTTGCCGAATTCCTTGGTTCCCCAGATCGCCAGCGAGACGAGGGCGGCGCCGAAGCCGGTCATGATGCCTTCGGCGCGGTCGGTGTCCTGCCAGCCGTCGAGCTCGAACATCAGATAGAGCACGCCGCTCCACAACCCGGCGCCCGCCAGAACGAGACCGACCAGCGTCCGGCTGAAGCGGCGGATGGCGGCGGTCATGTCCTCCTGCTTGCGGATGCTGTAGAGCGGCTTGAGATCCTCCGGATAACGCAACCAGACATAGCCCATCAGCACCACGAACAGCACGGCGACGAGAAGCGCGTTCCACCACACCCGAAGGGCGAGGGTGAGCGAGCCGATGAACAGGAGCGCGGTGAAGATGAAGGCGACCGACTGCTTGCCGGGAAAGCGCTTGGGCGCCCCCTCGATGCGGTCAAGCTTGGAGTTGTGCCGCCCCGACAGCATGCACCAGATCACCGGCAAGAGCGCGAAGAACATGACGATGG
>RFIR01000429.1 GCA_003695135.1 Alphaproteobacteria bacterium
AGGACTCTCTCCCAATCAATATTTTCCAAACAAGCGAAAATCGGGAACAAACTTCGCTGGCGCCACGATTTCGCGGCGCCTGAGCAGACCGACAGGGGCCGGCGCTGCCTGCCGCGATGCCCGAGCGTTCCGCCTTTCCGATCCCCGGCCTCATGCCGACCTTTCCCGATCGGGCCGGATGATCGCGATCGCCGGGCCCTTTCCCGCCCCTCGACACCCCCGGTTTCGAAGGGTTCGGGCATTCTCGCCAGTCGAGCCGATCGAAGGGGCGGCTGGTATAATGCGCGCGGAGGCGAATATTCCGGCAGGAGCGCGGCAGAACTTCCGATCACGAAAACTTGAACCGCCCGGTACTTGATCGCGCCCCTCAGTGTTGCGGGGTGAAATTGTCTGACATAGCCTAGACCCACGCCTTGTCGAAACGACCCGATCATGTTGCCGGGTTCCGAGTCGTTGTCGAAAACCGTTTTCCGGAGATCGGCCCAACCGACGGGCGGAGGCGGTATGCGTTGTTTTCAACGGGGCGAAGCGGATTGGAGGATTTCTTCAAGTTGTTTATCAAGAAACACCCGTAAAGGGTGCGCGCCGGTTCGCCGGAATACAAGGGGAGGTTGAAAATGAAGATCGTGAAGAGGACCGTGCTGTCTTGCCTGCTGTCGGCAACGGTGATGGGGTCATCATCCGTGGCGTTTGCCGAAACGCTGCTCGAGCGTGGCACCTACCTGATGCGCGGTATTGTCGCCTGCGGCAGCTGTCATACCCCTCCGGCAGGTCCGTTCAAGGGCAAGGAGCTGGCCGGCGGGTTCGTCTTTGACGAGGAGCCGTTTACCACCTACGCGGCCAACATCACCCCGGACCGGGAAACCGGGATCGGCGCCTGGTCGGATGAGGAGATCATTCGCGCCATCCGCGAGGGCATCCGCCCCGGCGGCGGCCGGGTCATCGGCCCGCCAATGCCGATCGGCATGTATCGCAGCCTGTCGGACCGGGATGCCCGGGCCATCGTCGCCTATCTGCGGACGGTTCCGCCGGTCAGGCACGAGGTGCCGGAAGCGGTATACCGCATCCCGCTGCCGCCGCGCTACGGCCCGCCGCTCGGCGAGGTGCCCGATGTGCCCCGCTCCGACAAGGTGGCCTATGGCGAGTATCTGGCCAGGATCGGACACTGCATCGAGTGCCACACGCCGATGGATCGCGGCCGCCGCGACTTCAGCCGCACCGGCGCCGGCGGTCAGGTCTTCGAGGGCCCCTGGGGCGTATCCGTTGCGGCCAACCTCACGCCTGACAGCGAGACCGGTCTCGGCGCGTGGTCGGATGCGGAGATCAAGCGGGCCATTTCCGAGGGCATCTCGCACGACGGCCGGAAGCTCAACCCGCCGATGCCCTTCGGATATTTCAGGAACATCAGCGAAGAGGATCTCGATGCGCTGGTCGCTTATTTGCGAAGCCTGAAGCCGGTTCACAACCGCGTGCAGTGACGTCTATGCTCCTTCGCGGGCCGAATCCGGGCCGGTCCGATCGACCGGCCCGTCCGGCCGGGTGTGACGGGAGGGATGAATGCTGCGGCTTTACACCAACGCGATGTCGCGCGGGCGCATCGCGCGCTGGATGCTGGAGGAGCTGGGCGAACCCTACGAGGTTACCCTGCTCGACTTTGCCACCACGATGAAGGCGCCCGACTATCTCGCGCTCAACCCGATGGGCAAGGTGCCGACGCTGGTCCATGACGGCGCGGTCGTCACCGAGGTGGCGGCGACCTGCGCCTATCTCGCCGACGCCTTCCCGCAGGCGGGGCTGGCGCCGCCGACGGACCGGCGCGCCGCGTATTACCGCTGGCTGTTCTTTGCCGCCGGCCCGGTGGAACAGGCAGTCACCGCCCGCGCGCTGGGGCTGGAGGCGCCGGCCGAGCGGGAAGCCAATGTCGGCTATGGCAGCTTCGCGCGCTGCATGGACACGCTGGAATGGGCGGTGTCGCAGAACGAATACATCGCCGGGCCGGATTTCACCGCCGCCGATGTCTATATGGGCAGCCAGATCGGCTGGGGGCTGCGCTTCGGCACCATCGAGCGGCGCCCGGCCTTCGGAGCCTACTGGGCGCGGCTTGAAAGCCGGCCGGCGCGGCTCAGGGCCGAGGCGCTCGACAATGCCGCCCTGCCGAAGCGGGAGGAATGAGATGAGCGACAGGCTTGAGAACCGCGCCGGGGCGCTGGCGCCGCTGCTGGCCTCCGGCTGGGCCGAGGTCGAGGGGCGCGACGCCATCACCAAGACCTTCCGCTTCGCGGACTTCTCCGCCGCCTTCGGCTGGATGACCCGGGTGGCGCTGGCGGCCGAAAAGGCCGATCACCATCCCGAATGGTGCAATGTCTGGAACCGGGTCGAGGTCACGCTGTCCACCCATGACGCCGGCGGGCTGACCGAAAAGGACATTGCGCTGGCGCGGATCATGGACCGGCTCGCGGGCTGAGCCGCCCGTCTGTCCTGCCCGGTCCCACCCCGCCACCCCTTGCGATTCGGGCCCGGGGTCAAGGCCGCGCGGCACGCGCGCCGCGCCAGCGGTCGCCTTGAGCCCGGCACCGAATCGCAAACATGCTCGGAGATGGCCGGCCCTGCCGGCCTTCCTGGCAGCAACGCGACCCCGCCGCACGCGCAATAATCGGGCAGCAGCGAACACCGGCCGCGACCCGCGCCAGCCGCGGGACCGCCATGCGGTCCCGCTCAGGAGGCGTCGCCCCGGAACGGGCCGGCCGATGGATAACGGCCCCTCACGGCCATTTGGCCACCGGCGGCAGGCTCATCAGCACCGCCTCGGGGTTGTGCCCGGTCTCCAGCCCGAAGCGTGTGCCGCGGTCGTAGACGAGGTTGAACTCGGCATAGCGCCCGCGCTTTACAAGCTGGTGCTCGCGCTCGGCCTCGGTCCAGGGTTCGGCCATGTGGCGTTCCACCAGCGGCAGGAAGGCCTTGAGGAAGGCGCGGCCGACATCCCGGGTGAAGGCGAAATCGGCCTCCCAGTCCCCGGTGCAGAGATCGTCATAGAAGATCCCGCCCACGCCGCGCGGCTCGTTGCGGTGGCGGATCATGAAATACTCGTCCGCCCAGGCCTTGAAGCGCAGATAGTAATCGGCCCCGTGCGGCTCGCAGGCCTCGCGCAGGACGCGGTGGAAATGCGCGGTATCCTCGGCATTCTCCACCATCGGGTTGAGGTCGGCGCCGCCGCCGAACCACCAGGCGCCCGGCGTCCAGAACATGCGGGTGTTCATGTGCACCGCCGGCACGCGCGGCGAGCGCATATGCGCCACCAGGCTGATCCCGGCCGCCCAGAAGCGCGGATCGCCGGCAAGCCCGGGGACCTCGTGGCGCGCGCTCAGGCTTGCCTGGGCGCGCTGGCCCAGCACGCCGTAGACGGTGGAGACATTGACGCCCACCTTCTCGAAGCAGCGCCCGCGCATCTTAGCCATCACCCCGCCGCCGCCATCGCCGCCGTCGATGCTTTCGCGCCGCGTGGTCTTGCGCGCGAACCGACCGGGGGGCAGATCGGCATGCGGGCCCATGGTCTGCGCGTCCTCAAGCCGCTCGAATTCCGCGCAGATGGTATCGGCAAGCTCCGAGAACCATGCCGATGCCCGGGCCTTCTCCGCCGCCAGTTCCGCTTCCATTGCCAGTTCCTCCATGCCGGCAACTCTAGGCCGCCCCGCGCGCCGAGTTCCACCGACCGCATTGCCGCACGCGGCCGCCGGCCCGGGCTCGACTCGCGCGGCGATTTCGGCTACCAAGACCGTTCGGCCTTTCGGCCACGGAAAGGACGGGCCATGATCGGGATCGACGCACGCGTCTGAGATGGCGTGCCCGCCGCCAGGCGGCACCCGCATTCCCCAACCGTTGCGACCGGCTCGTCGGCGCTGAAGGCATAACCCCATGTTCCGCTTCTTCGAAAGACTGCACGATCCATTTGCGCCCGTCGCGGCGCGGACCCCGCCGGCCCGGCTGTGGCCGTTCCTGAAGACCCATCTTTCCGGCTTCCGCCGGCTGATCGTCGTCATGGTGATCACCGGCACGCTGGTGGCGCTGATGGAAACCGGGCTGATCTTCTATTCCGGCCGCGTGGTCGACATGCTGAGCGGGACCACCCCCGAGACCTTTTTGCCGCTGCACGGGGCCGAGATCCTTGTCGCCGTGCTCTTCGTGCTGTTTGCCCGGCCGGTCATGGTCGGGCTCAACATGGCGCTGCTCAACCAGTCGCTGGCGGGCAATCTCAATCCGCAGGTGATCTGGCGCGCGCACCGGCACATGCTGGGCCAGTCGGTCGGCTTCTTCCAGTCCGATTTCGCCGGGCGGCTGGCCAATCGGGTGATGCAGCTCGGCCCGGCGGTCGAGGATTCCGCCTTCATGGCGCTGGAAGGTATCTGGTACGCCACGGCCTATGTGCTGGGCGCGATGTTCATCCTCGGCCAGATCAACCCGTGGATGGCGCTGCCTCTGGGCGTCTGGGTCATCGCCTATGTCGCCTTCGTCCGCTGGATCGCGCCGCGTGTCGGCATCGCATCGGAACGCATGAGCAAGGCGCGCAGCCGGGTCACCGCGCGCATCGTCGACAGCTATGCCAATATCGAGACGGTCAAGCTCTTCGCCCATGGCGCGCGCGAGGAGCAATACGCGCTGAGTGCCATCCGCCGCCAGCGCCTGCGCTTCCTGAAGTTCCTGCGGCTGATGACCACCATGTCCTTCGGTCTGGCGGCGCTGAACGGGCTCCTGATCGTCGGCGTGGTCGGACCCGGCATCGTTCTGTGGCATTCCGGCATCGTGACCATCGGCGAGATCGCCGCCGCCGCGGCGCTGACGCTTCGGCTCAACGGCATGACCGGCTGGATCATGTGGGTCACCATCCGGCTGTTCGAACATGCAGGCGTGATCCGCGAATCCCTCATCAGCCTGCAGGTGCCCCATGGCGTGACCGATCTGCCCGACGCGCCGGCGCTGCGGGTGGAACGCGGCGAGATCCGCTTCCGGAACGTCTCGCATCATTACGGGCGCGGCGCGGGCGGGCTCGACCGCGTCAGCCTGACGGTGCAGGGCGGCGAGAAGATCGGCATCGTCGGCCGCTCCGGCGCCGGCAAGTCGACGCTGGTCAAGCTGCTCCTGCGCTTTCACGATGTGGAGTCCGGCCGCATCGAGATCGACGGCCAGGACATCGCCGCGGTGCGCCAGGATTCGCTGCGCCGCCAGATCGGCATGGTCACCCAGGACAGCTCGCTGCTGCACCGTTCGGTGCGCGACAACATCCTCTATGGCCGGCCGGAGGCCAGCCCCGCGCAGATGATCGCCGCCGCCAGGCGGGCCGAGGCGCATGACTTCATCCTCGATCTGGAAGATCCGGAAGGCCGGCGCGGCTATGACGCCCATGTCGGCGAGCGCGGCGTCAAGCTCTCCGGCGGCCAGCGCCAGAGGGTGGCGCTGGCGCGGGTGATCCTGAAGGATGCGCCGATCCTGGTGCTGGACGAGGCGACCTCGGCGCTCGATTCCGAGGTCGAGGCGGTGATCCAGCAGACGCTCTACGGGGTGATGGAGGGAAAGACGGTGATCGCCATTGCCCACCGGCTGTCGACCATCGCGCGGATGGACCGCATCGTGGTGCTGGATGCGGGCCGCGTCGCCGAGCAGGGCACGCATGCGGAACTGCTGGCGCTCGGCGGGCTCTATGCCGGATTCTGGGCGCGGCAGTCGGGCGGTTTCATCGGCATCGAGGATCGCGACGGGCTGGAAGCGGCGGAATAGATGTTGCGCTTCTCGAAACTGATCGACCCGTTCGCCCCGGCCGAGGGCCCGCCGCCGCAGCGGCTGGTGCCGTTCATCCGCTGGGCGCTGGCCGGTGCGTGGAAGGTGGTCGGGCTGGCCACGCTGGTCTCCATGGCGCTGGGGGTGCTGGAGGCGCTGGGCGCGCTGGTGATCGGCCGGGTCATCGACACGGTGCTGGGCGCCGGACCGGAGCGTTTCGACGACACCTTCCTGTGGTCGGTGGCGATCCTGATCGGCGTGTTCCTGATCCTGCGCCCGCTGCTGATCGTCGCCAGCGCCGCGATGACCGGGCTGGCGCTGGCGCCCAACCTGTTTCCGCTGGTCCTCGCCCGGCTCAACCGGCACACGCTGGGCCAGTCGATGCGGTTCTTCGAGGATGATTTCGCCGGCCGCCTGGCGCAGAAGGAGATCCAGACCGGCACCGCGCTGACCGAGTCGGTGGTCGAGACCGTCAACGCCATCGCCTTTGCGCTGGTCACCGTGGCGATGACCACCATCATTCTCGCCGGGGTCGGGCTGTGGCTGTCGGCGGCGCTGGCGGTGTGGATCGCCATCTATGTGGTGCTGATCCGCCGGCTGCTGCCGCTGGTGCGCGCCCGCTCCAAGGCGCGTGCGGCTGCGCGTGCAGTGGTCTCGGGCCAGATCGTCGACACCCTGTCCAACATGTCCACGGTCAAGCTCTTTGCCAATGCCGAGCACGAGGACCGGGCCGCGCTGGAGGCCATCGGCAGCTTCCGCGCGGCAGCCATCGCCTGGGGCCGCATGGCGGTGCTGTTCCGCGGGCTCCTGATGACATTCGCCGGCCTGCTGCCGGTGACGCTGGTCGGCGGCACCATCTGGCTGTGGCATACCGGGCAGGCCAGCGCGGGCGACATCGCCATGGCCGGGTTGCTGTCGACCCGCATCGCGCAGATGACCGGCTGGGTCAGCTTCACCGCCATGACCATCTTCTCGCATCTGGGCGAGGTCGAGGACGGCATGCGCACGCTGAGCCCCGCCCATGAGGTGACCGACCGCAAGTGCGCTGCCCATCCCCGCCCCAGCCGCGGCGCCATCGCCTTTCACAATGTCAGCTTCCATTACGGCCGCAGCGACGGTGTCGGGCTCAGCGATTTCAGCCTCGACATCCGCCCCGGCGAGCGCGTGGCGCTGGTCGGCCGCTCGGGCGCGGGCAAATCCACCGTCACCTCGCTCCTGCTCCGGCTCTACGACGTCGAGGCGGGACGGATCGAGCTTGACGGGCGCGACATCGCCGGGCTGACCCAGGACGGGCTCAGGCGCCAGATTGCCATGGTCCGGCAGGAAACCACCATGTTCAACCGCTCGGCCTTCGACAACGTCCGCTACGGCCGGCCGGAGGCGGGCATGCGCGAGGTCCACGCAGCCGCCCGCGCCGCGCGCGCGCACGACTTCATCCTCGGCCTGCAGGATCGCGAGGGGCGCACCGGCTATGCCGCCCATCTGGGCGAACGGGGCGTGAAGCTCTCCGGCGGCCAGCGCCAGCGCATCGCGCTCGCCCGCGCCATCCTCAAGGATGCGCCGATCCTGGTGCTGGACGAGGCGACCTCGGCGCTCGACTCGGAAGTCGAGGCCGAGATCCAGGAGGCGCTCGACCGGCTGATGGAGGGCCGGACGGTGATCGCCATCGCCCATCGGCTGTCGACCATCGCGCGGATGGACCGCATCGTGGTGCTGGAGAAGGGGCGCATCGCCGAACAGGGCAGCCATGGCGAGCTGATGGCCCGCGGCGGGCTCTATGCCGGGTTCTGGACCCGGCAGTCGGGCGGCTTCATCGGGGTGGAGGCGGCGGAGTAGCGCGAGGGCGCCGCGTGTCCTGCGTCTTGCACCACCGGCCCGGTGCGCGGGCGGGCGCTGCCCGGGCTGACGCCCGGGCGATCTCTTGGGTTGGGCTCGGCTCAGATTGATCGGGAAACGCTCTTAGAGCATGTCGCGTTCTATCCGATTCACTTCCGATCCCAACGCGAGGGCATGCGGCCGCCCGGGTGGGCGCGAATGCGCCCGCCTGGGGGCGGGCGGGCGCATGCCCGTGGCGGCTCACGCGCCACGGGCGGG
>RFIR01000430.1 GCA_003695135.1 Alphaproteobacteria bacterium
CCCGCCCGGGCGTCAGCCCGGGCAGCGCCCGCCCGCCCCACTGGCGGGAGCTTCCGCCTTCGACGCGCTTGCGCGGCGCCACTGGCGCCACCGGCGCCAGGCTCGCGTCTCACCCTCGGGCAGACGCTGCCTTTCGGTGTGGTTCATATCGGTCGAGAACCGCTCCGGGCAGCTTGCGCGTCGGATCGGGGCTCGCCCCGCCCGAGCCGCGTGGCTGGCGGGCGGATTCACGCCCGCCGGTGCCGGTCAGGTGATGATCTGGCTGTCGCCGCCGTCGCCGGCCGCCTGCTGCGCGGCCTGACGGCGCTCGATCTCCTGGCGGTAGAGCGCGACGAAATCGATATTGTCGATGTTCAGCGGCGGGAAGCCGCCATCGCGGGTGATGTCGCTGACGATCCGGCGCAGGAAGGGAAACAGGAGCCGCGGGCACTCGATCAGCAGGAAGGGATGGAGCTGGTTGTCGGGCACGTTCTGCACCTTGAACCGCCCGCAATACTCCATCTCCAGCAGGAAGATCTTGCTGCCCTCGGCCGAGGCATCGACGTTGAGCTTCATGATCACGTCATACTGCTCGTCTGCCTTCTTGGCCGCGTCGATGCCGACATTGACCTTGATCTCGGGCGAACCCTGGGCGGTGATGTCCTTCTGCGCCGCAACGTTCTCGAAGGAAAGATCCCGGATGAACTGGGCGAGGATCTGCATGCGCGGCTGCGCGGCGGCTGACGGTTCGGACATCTCGGCTCTCCGGCTGGTGGGCATTCCGGCGCGGGTCTAGCATCAACCGCCGCGCCCGACAATCGCGCAGGGCTCAATCGCGCGGACGAGCTGGCGGTTCGTCCCGGCCCGGGCGCGGAGCCTGCCGGTCGCGGTTCGCGCTGACATCTTCGTATTCGCCCTCGACGATGTCGATATCGGCCCGATGGCGCGGCCCTGGCCCCGGGCCGCCGTGAACGGTGAAGCTGGCATGATGGACCTGCATCCGCGCCGCAAGATGGCGCGACAGGAAGGCGATGACCGCCCGCCGCACCGGCGGGACCATCAGAGCAAGCCCCACCGCATCGGTGAAGAAGCCGGGGGTCAGCAGCAGCACGCCGGCAACGAGGATCAGCGCGCCATGCGCGAGCGGCCGCGACGGATCGCCGCCCTCGCCCAGCGCCCGGCGCAGCTGGCCCAGCGTGGCGCTGCCCTCGCGCCGCATCAGATAGCTGCCGGCGATGGCGGTCAGGATCACGATGGCCAGCGTCGGCCACAGGCCGATCAGCCCGCCCACCTGGATGAACAGGGCGATCTCGACGATCGGCACGCCGACGAACGCCGCAAACAGCCAGAATCCCATTCTCTCTCCACTGCGACCCCGCTGCGCGATGGACTTATCGCGCAACCGTGTCTACATAGGGACACCGGCCCGGGTTTGCCACCGCTCGCCCGCGCCGCCCGCGGTCGGCCCCGTGACGGAATGGACCGTGCCGGAAGACACCGCGCTGGAAGAGACAATGACCTCCGACATGATCCAGATCATCGTGCTCGCGGCCATCGCCCTGTTCCTGGTGCTGCGGCTGCGCAACGTGCTGGGCACACGGGACGGTTTCGAGAATACCGACCGCAAGCACGTCCCTGCCGACATGGCGGCGCCGACCGGGCCCCAGCCGGATCGCGTCGATTCCTCGGCAGACGAGGACATTCCCGACGATGTCCGCCGCGGATCCCCGGTCTACTCGGCACTGCTGGAAATGAAGATGGCCGAGCCGGGCTTTTCCGTCATGCGGTTCCTGCAAGGCGCGCGCGGCGCCTACGAGATGATCATCATGGGCTTCGAGCGCGGCAATCTGGACGAGGTCGAGGAGTTCCTGTCGCCGGAGGTTCGCCAGGGCTTTGCCGACGCCATCGCGGCGCGCGCGGCATCCGGCCTGACGGTAGAGGCCGAATTCATCGGGGTGCGCGACATCCGCATCACCGATGCCAGCTTCGATCCGGTCGAAAGGATTGCCGAGATCACGGTGACGGTGACCGGCGAGCTGGTCTCCACCGTGCGCAATGCCGAGGGCGAGATCGTCGAGGGCGATCCGTCGCGCACCCGGCGCCAGACCGATATCTTCACCTTCGAGCGCCGCATGGGACAGAGCGATCCCAACTGGATTCTGGTCTCGACCGGCGGCTGAGATGCGGGGCGCGTCTTGGGCACCGGAGGCGGAGGGCGGAAACGCGGCGGGCTGAGTGCCGAGGACCGGGCGCTGTGGGCCGAGGTGACGCGCACCGCGCGGCCGCTGCGCACTCAATCGCCCCGTCCGGCCGCCGCAAATGGCCCCGCAGGCCCCGCCGGGCCGTCCGCACCCGTTCCGCCCGGCCAGACGGCAACCTCGCCCGCAGCACCCGCCAGCCCGCCCAGACGGCCCGTCCCGTCGGCCGGCTCCGCCTCGACCGCCTGGCATGGCATGCGCCCGGGTCTGTCGGCGGCAGCGGCCGGCCCGGTGCAGGCTCTCGGCCCCTCCACGCCGGGGCTTGACCGACGCACCGCCGAGCGGCTGCGCAGGGGCAAGCTGGCGCCGCAGGCCCGGCTCGACCTGCATGGGGTGACGCTGGCGCGGGCGCATCGGCTGCTGGAGGGCTTTTTGCGCGATGCCCGGGGCAGGGGGCTGCGCTGCGTGCTGGTGATCACCGGCAAGGGGCGCAAGCGCGTGGAAGGCTGGCGCGAGACCGAGGGCGGCGCGCTGCGCGATTCGGTGCCGCGCTGGATCGGCACCCCGCCCCTGTCGCGGCTGGTGGTCGGCATCTATCCCGCCCATCCCCGCCATGGCGGCGGGGGGGCGTTCTATGTCTATCTCAAGCGCGGCGGCTGAGATCACCGCCCGGCCCGGCGCCGGAGCGCGATCTCAGTCGATGGCCGCCCGCACCGCCGCGTTGTATTCCTCCGGCGCCTGCAGCATGGCGAAATGGCTGACATCCTTCAGGATGACCTCCTTCGCCCCCGGAATGACCGCGGCCATGTGATCGGTGTGGACCCGCGTGATCGCCTCGTCATGGTCGCCCAATGCGATGGTGATCGGCACGGTGATCTTCGCCAGCTCGGCATCCGACCAGTTCGGCTGCGTGGCCCACATCCCGGCGATCTGGTTCACGAAGCCGTCGAAATCGTCCGGCGTCGGCGACAGACGTGCATATTCCTCGGCCATCCATTCGACATAGGCACCGAAGGTCGGGTTGGTCTCCACCGCGGGATCGACCCCGTCGGTGGTCACGTTCGCGGCCTGGGCAAACACCTTGTTCAGCCGCTCGGGATGATGCAGCGCGATGTCGATGGCGATGATGCCGCCATCGGACCAGCCGACGAGATCGGTCTTCTCGATGCCGAGGAAGTCGAGCAGCGCGAGATAGTCCGAGGCCATCAGGTCATAGCTGTATGGCTGTTCGTTGCGGGTCGACTGGCCATGGCCGCGGCTGTCGGCGACGATGACCATGTGATCGCGCATCAGATCGGCGACCTGAGCCGACCAGATATTGGCATTGGCCAGCCCGCCATGGATCAGCAGCACCGGCTTGCCGGAGCCGTAGACGGCGTAATACATCTTGATGCCGTTGACCGGGGCGAGGCCGAAACGTTCGGCGGCCGGCATCGGGCCGGGATGGGGCAGGGTGAGCCAGCGTTCCCCGGCCTGGGCCAGAGCGGGCAGGATGGCGATGAGCGCGGCGGCGATGAGTCGTTGCATGAGAAACCTCCCCTGGGGCGAAATGCCCGCCGGTCATGGTCGGACTCCGGCCGGCCGCGGTCAAGCGGGCAGCGGGGCGGAGAGCCGGCCCGATCCCGGCGGGTCTGCGCGACCGGGCCGCGCCGGCCCCGCGGCGGTGGCCCGCCCGCGGCGCTCAGACGTCCAGATTCTCCACTGCCAGCGCGTTTTCCTGGATGAACTGGCGGCGCGGTTCGACCACATCGCCCATCAGGGTGCTGAAGATCTCGTCGGCCTCGTCGGCATGCTCGATCTTGACCTGCAACAGCGTGCGCGCCTCGGGGTCCAGCGTGGTCTCCCACAGCTGGTCGGGGTTCATCTCGCCCAGACCCTTGTAGCGCTGCAGGCTGATGCCCTTCTCGCCTTCCGACAGCACGAAGTCGAGCAGCTCGGTCGGGGCATTGACCGTCCTGCTGCGCTCGCGCCGCGTCAGCGTGGCGGTCTCGCCATAGATCTCCTGCAGCTCGGCCGTCATGCCGCCCAGCCGGCGGCTTTCGGCGGCGTTGAGCGCGGTGGCGTCGAGCGTGCGCACCTCCTCCACCCCGCGCAGGATGCGCCAGAAGCGCAGGCCCCCCTCCTGGGTCGGGCGGCCCTGCCATCCCTTCTCGTACTCGGTGGCGATGCGGTCGAGCCGGGCGGCCACGCGGTCGGCCAGTTCCTGCGCGCCTGCATCGGCCGGCCGTCCCAGCGCGCCGGCAATGGCGGCCTGCTCCAGCACGAAGCGCGGATAATGGGTCGGGTAGGCCTGCAGGAGGTTGCGCACCACCCGTGCCTGCTCGACCACGCGCCGCAGATCGGCGCCGGCGATAATCTCGCCCGAGCCGAGCGTCAGCGCGGCATCCACGCAGCCCTGCTCGATCAGATAGTCCTCCAGCGCCGCCTGATCCTTCAGATAGACCTCGGACCGGCCGCGGCTGACCTTGTAGAGCGGCGGCTGGGCGATGAAGAGATGCCCCGCCTCGATCAGCTGCGGCATCTGGCGATAGAAGAAGGTCAAGAGCAGCGTGCGGATATGCGCGCCATCGACATCGGCATCGGTCATGATGATGATCTTGTGATAGCGCAGCTTCGACAGGTCGAACTCGTCATGCCCGATCCCGGTGCCGAGCGCGGTGATCAGCGTGCCGATGGTCTCCGATGACAGCATCTTGTCGAAACGGGCGCGTTCGATGTTGAGGATCTTGCCCCTGAGCGGCAGCACCGCCTGATTCTGCCGCGACCGGCCCTGCTTGGCCGAGCCGCCGGCGCTGTCGCCCTCGACGATGAAGAGCTCGGACTTGGCCGGGTCCTTCTCCTGGCAATCGGCGAGCTTGCCGGGCAGCGAGGCCACGGTCATCGCCGATTTGCGCGTCATCTCGCGGGCCTTGCGCGCGGCCTCGCGCGCCAGCGCCGCCTCGACGATCTTTTCGATCACCTTCTTCGCCTCGGCGGGATTCTCTTCGAACCACTCCGAGAGCTTCTCGTAGACCAGCCCCTCGACAGCCGGACGAACCTCCGAGCTGACCAGCTTGTCCTTGGTCTGGGAGGAGAATTTCGGGTCCGGCACCTTGACCGACAGCACGCAGGTCAGCCCCTCGCGCGCATCGTCGCCGGTCAGGGTGATCTTCTCCTTCCTGGCCAGCCCCATCGCGCTGACATAGTTGTTGATGGTCCGGGTCAGCGCGCCGCGAAAGCCGGCGACATGTGTGCCGCCATCGCGCTGCGGGATGTTGTTGGTAAACGGCAGCACGTTCTCGTGATAGCCGTCGTTCCACCACATCGCGATCTCGACCGAGATGCCGTCGCGGGAGCCGGAGATGTAGATCGGCTCGGCCAGCAGCGGCTGCTTGGAGCGGTCGAGATAGCGCACAAACTCGCGCACCCCGCCATCATAGAGCATCTCGACTTCCTGGATCTCGGCATGGCGCTGGTCGCGCAGGGTGATGCGGACGCCGGAATTGAGGAAGGCCAGCTCGCGCAGCCGGTGTTCGAGCGTCCTGAAGCTGTAGTCGAGATCGGAAAAGATCGACAGCGAGGCAAGGAACTTGACCTGGGTGCCGCGCTTGCCGTTGGCCGGGCCGACCACCTTCAGCGGCGCCACCGGCTCGCCATGCTCGAAACGCACGAAATGCTCCTTGCCGTCGCGCCAGATGCGCAGCTCCAGCCAGTCCGACAGCGCGTTGACCACCGAGACGCCGACCCCGTGCAGCCCGCCCGAGACCTTGTAGGAGTTCTGGTCGAACTTGCCGCCCGCATGCAGCTGGGTCATGATCACCTCGGCGGCGGAGACCCCTTCCTCCGGGTGCAGATCGGTGGGAATGCCGCGGCCGTTATCGGTCACCGACACCGCCCCGTCGCGATGGATGACCACAGAGACGGTGTCGCAATAGCCCGCCAGCGCCTCGTCGATGCCGTTGTCGACCACCTCATAGACCATGTGGTGCAGGCCCGAGCCGTCATCGGTATCGCCGATATACATGCCGGGCCGCTTGCGCACCGCTTCCAGCCCGCGCAGCACCTTGATGGATTCCGCGCCGTACTCCCCGGGCTCGGTAGCGTTTTTCGTCGTCTTTTCAGGCTCTTGCTGCTCGTGATCGGCCATTGTTGTTCTACCTTTCCGCTCGCGCGCGCATTCTAGGGTGCGGCGGGGAGAAAGTCACGCGAATCGGGCCGCGAGGCGCCGCCCTGCGGGCGGGATTGCCGGCGCCGCGTAAGCCGCGGGGAAGGGCGCGGGGGCTCATACCAGCCGCCCCTTCGACCGACCCGTCTGGCGAGAATGCCAGAAGCTTTCGAAACCGGGGGCGTCGCGGCGCGGGAAAGGGCCCGGCGATCGCGATCATCCGGCCCGATCGGAAAAGGGCGGCATGAGGCCGGGGATCGGAAAGGCATGACGCTCGGGCATCGTGTCAGGCAGCGTCAGCCCGTGCCGATGGGCTCGGGCGGAGGCGAAATGCGGCGCCAGCGAAGTTTGCTCCCGGTTTTCACTTGTTTGAGAGAGCCCCCTGCAAAACTCCGGCATGAATGCAAACCGCTCAATCGGCCCGGTTTCCAGTCATAATGATCATACGCCTAAAGTAATTGGAAAATAATTCTCCAATCAATATTTGACAACCAACAGTGAAAATAATCACAACATGACCGGCGCCGCATTTCGCCTCCGCCTAGGCGATGCGACAGGGTCTGGCCGGCAGGGTTTCGCAGGGATCTCTGACAGAGAGACCTGCAAAACCCGGATGCAGACAGGCATCCTGAATGTGCCAGTTTTCAAACCAA
>RFIR01000431.1 GCA_003695135.1 Alphaproteobacteria bacterium
ACTGAATCGAGCTCAAATCGAGGACCCGCCCGGGCGTCAGCCCGGGCAGCGCCCGTCGTTCGACGGGCTTACGCGGCCCCGCAAGGGCCACGGTCCCGTCTCACCCCCAGGCGGGCGCTTCCGCGTTCGACGCGCTTACGCGGCGCCACCGGCGCCACGGTCGCGTCTCACCCTCGGGCGGGCACTGCCTTCCGAGGTGGTGCACATCGGTCGGGACACGCTCTAGCGGGCGCAGCCCGATTCAGGCGCTGCGCCGCTGAATTCGGCACGAGGGTGCGGGAGGCTGCCCTGCCGGGACAGCGACATGGCACATCCGGGCCGTACCAAGGCCGCGCGGTCGGCAGGGATGCGCGTCTCAGTCGGACGCTTCCAGATCCGCGAGCCTGTCGGCGATGTCGCCCGCCATCGGGCGCAGGCGCACGGCCATGCGCAGCAGGGATCGCGCCAGCGCCGGATCCTCGCCCGCCAACAAATCGGCGGCCCGGAGCACGAAGGCCGGGCTCAGCTCGGCATAGACATCGTCGAGCGCCTGCAGGAACTTCATGCAGGTCTCGCCGGCCCGCTCCTCATCCCAGATATCCTCCGCCTCCTCGGGATAGTCGGAGAAATCCTCGTCGAACAGCCCGGGATTGGGCGAGATGCCGAATCTGGCGTTGAGAGCGGCATTGCTTTCGGCGAAATGGGCGTAATAGGCCTCGGCCGCGGCGCGCGACGGGCGCATCTTCCGCCCCGACTCCTCGAAACTGGCGACAAGGTTGAGCAGGCCCGGCGTGTGACGGAACCCGCCGGCCAGAACCAGATGCCCCAGCTTGCTGCGCTGAAAGCCCGAGGACAGGTTGCGGTCTGGCACACGGACAAAATTCCTCACCCCCAGAAGATGGAAGAAATCGTCGGTGACGTCGCCGTTCCTGAGCAGCCGCCGGTCGAAGATGCGCAGGATCAGGTTTTCTTCCCCGAAGGCATCGGCCCACATCGACAGCTTGGCGTGATAGTCGAGATAGAGCCGGTGGTGTTCCCGATAGGGCGGGATGGCGAGGGTGGAATGACCGAAGAGATCGTATTCGGCCGCGCGGTTGAGCTTGGCGCCTTCCTGATGATGCGAGATCACATGCCGGTCCTGCCGGCGCAGATAGCAGATGATGCGGATCTCGTCGAAGACCGGTCGCAGCGCCTCGGCCAGCGCATTGACGTTCTCCGGCTCGAAGAAGAACGAGAAGTTTTCCGACGAGATGACCACGTCGCCGCCGATCGCCCCCAGCCGTGCGGCGAGGCGCCGAAGATTCTTGACCCGCATGCCATGGGGCACGATGCGTCGCGGTTTGACATAGCCAATCCAGGAATGCAGCTGCGGGAGTTCGTTCCTGCCGTTCTTCCTGTTTCCATAGAAGAATGTCAGACCGGCCCTGGCCAGACCAGATCCGCTGCTCGCCAGACACTCCTGAATGGTTGTGGTGCCCGTTTTGTGCGAGCCGATATGGACGAAGAGGCGCCTGATACTCAAGGGTTAGCTGACCTCGCGCTATGGGGTGATCAGGCCAGTGCGGCCTTGATACGGCTGATAAAGACCGAGGTGGTGGGCGTAGGCATTGTGTGCGGATCGAGCTGGCGGAGCAGCTCCGCGCTGGCTTCTGCCAGCGGAACGGGGCGGGGCGCGAGCATTTCCTCGAGATCAGGAAAAAAGTCGCCCTCTCCCGACAGTCGTGACAGGTAGTCATGGATCGGCGCGAAGCGCGCGAAAAGCTCGGCACGCAGATCTGCACCGAAGGGCTCCACATCGCGATCGGGTATCGGGCTGAGCTCCGGGGGCAGATCGAGAAAAAACTCGCGCAAGCGGCGCGCTTCGACCGGGTCAAGTTCTGCATTGGCCTGGCGCAGGATCTCGAAGGCTGCGCGCGGAAAACCGCGATTGGCCGGGCCTTTGGCGCTGAGACTAGGGGGAAAATCGCATCCGACCCGAGCGGTGAAATCCTCAACCGAGCCGCCGGCGGCTAGAATGTCGGAATAGTTGCGCAGATGCAACTTCGCGCCATCGAAGACTTGCAGCCAGGGTGCCAGCAGCATGCGGTAGTCGAAATGGATCGTCTCGGTGTCCTTCAGCGCCCGGCCCTCCGCCAGTGGAACCATCTTGTAGCCGAAGCGCAGGCGTTGGCCGTACCAGGAGACGAGGTATTCATCGGGCCGGCGCAGTGCGCAGTAAAGCTCGGTCCCGGATTCCGAGAACATGTCGCGCAGCTTCTCGATCATCGGCTCGTGCCCGGCCCCGAAATTGGAAAACACCTCCGAGCAGAGGATGACGGTCTGCGGCTGCAACAACTCGATCTGATGGCGGATGGTGCGGAGCATGATTGGCAGGCCGGGCAGCACGCCATGCCAGGGCGGCGTCTCGCGCCCGGTGCTCTTGGCCAGCATCCGGAAGGCCAGCGCATTATGCGGCTCGCGCACATTCATCCGGTCCAGCATCGGCTGGGCCTGCCGCTTCGTCGCGAGCGCGAGCAGGTGAATCAGCCCCTCGGATTCCACCGCCGGGTAGAGAATGCCGTGTTCGAGCAGTGCCAGTGCGTTCCGGGCCAGATAGCCCTGCAGCGCGGTGGAGCCGACTTTGTGATGGCCGATATAGAGGATGAGCTTCATGCTGCCCGTCGGATTCACGCGCGGTGGTTCATTCAGCCGACTGGCGCTTTTCAATCGCGCGCCGCGCAATTTCCACATCTCGCTCGCGCTTGGAGTGCAAGAAGCTGGGCCAGTTAACCGCGTCGGCTTCCATCATGCTTGCAATCATGCTGGATAGGATAGCGAGCGACCTCAGTTCGGATTCGGAAAAATAGTCACCTGGCTCGGTCGATTGCGGGGTATCAATGGCCTGCTCGACAGCGCGGTTCAATTCTTCCTCCAGAAGCGCCCTCCCGTCGAAGAAGTCCCGATCCATATCCTTTGCATCCTGCATATAGGTCGTGCGGATCTCCTCGGCGAGTAATTTGTGCAGGCGCAGCTTCGTTTGCACATTCGGTGGTGGTAGCATACCGCTAATGCGCGCAAACTCCCAGCCCACAGTACGGCGCAGACTTATCCCGCCTCGAAGACGGCGGAGGTTTTCATGCAAGATCTTCAATCGCATCAAGTCTTCCAGGCAGAGCGCTACATTGGCCGGGCTATCGCCGGCAAGCTCGTAATCGATCCCGCCGAAGGCATGATGGATGAAATCGTCCAGCACTGATTTGTTGATGAGCTTCTCACGGATCATCGGACGCAGTAAAAAATTCTCACCAAACGCGTTGCGCCAAGCATGGAACCTGGGCCAATAAATAAATTCTCCGTTCAACCTCTTCGAGTTGGAAAATTCTTCCAGAGTTTGGGCGCTGGTTTTCGGCGCACCCGACTTTACCCGCTCGACATAGCTTGAAACGATTCTCGCGGCGTGAGGGCGGACATAGGCAATGATTCGGATCTCATCGGCGCAATCGGAAAAAACGCTTTGGACAATTTCGTGAAACAAACTAGCCGGCACCCCCTCAAACGCCTCGGCTGAGACCAAAGCGAAATCCCCATCCGATTTCGAAATGCGCGCGGCAAGCCGTTGAAATGGCCTAATCGCAGCTTGTTTTGCCTTCGACGAGGCAGCCTTGGCATAGGCTGCACAATGATCCCCAAGGACATTGAGGGCCAGCTTAGCCGGATAGAATACCGATGCCCCATCCAGCCGTATCTGCCGCTGGGCGAAGGCGAGCTGAATCGAGGTCGAGCCGGTCTTGTGGTCTCCGATATGGAAGATCAGCGTCTTTTTCGGCCTGGGGGACGATGATTGTACTGTCATCTGGTCTGCATACTCCATTTCACGATCCGATGCACCGGCTCAAAGCTCGACATTGTCGATACTGGTATTGTCCTCCGACAGCGGGTCGCAGAACACCGGCTGGTCGCGCGGGTCAACACGAAACACGTTTCCGGTGCAGAGATTGTGAACGGACGGATAGAAATCGAGCTTGGCCGTGGCGGGGTCGAACTCGGTCGGCCCGGCGCCGAGGCTCCAGAAGGCGATACCGTTGAATTTGGGAAATGCCTCGTTGCGCCCCAGCGCATTGTCCATGATCGCGTTGCAGGCGATCAGATTGGCCAGCCCGGTGCGCACCATCTTCACCCCGCCGCCATGGTTGCGCAGGATCCGGTTGCCGGCGATGATGTTGACCGCGCCGTTGTCGATGGAAAGCCCGGGCAGCTTGCACGAGGACGAGCCGTCCTCCAGCATCGGGTGATGCCGGATGAAATCGGCGTCGATCTCGGCCTCGGTCAGATTGCCGCGGATGCCGTTCCCGGTCAGCGTGTTTTCGACAAAGAAGTTGCAGGTGGAGCCCCAGTCGAAGCAGATGCCTTCCTTGTTGTTGTCGGCCAGCACGTTGTGGCTGAAGCTGCAGGTGACCACCCCCTCGCAATAGATCCCCTGGGCGCGGTTTTTAGAGGCGTGGTTGTTTTCGACGAACAGGAAGCTTGGCTTGAGGGTCTTTTCGACGATCCGCTTGTCCTCGTGGCTGCGCTCGGGGATGTCCTCGAGCGTGAGTTCGGGACTGCAGTGGTTGATGTGGATGGCCGCATCCCAGTTGAAATACCCCCTGCCGTCCAGACAGGTGTTGTTGCGGATCAGCCCGTGCGAGGTCTCGCCCAGACAGTAGATGCCGCTGGCGAGGCTTCCGACATGCACGGTGTCGGCAAGCTCGAAACCCGTGCAGTTCCACAGGATCACGCCATAGCCTTCGGCCTCTGTCACGCGCAGTCCGCGTATGGCGAAATCGCGGCAGCCTTGAAGCGTCAGACCGTTGCGGCAGCGGATCAGATGGCCGCCCCGGACCACGAAATTCCGGCAGTTCTCCAGCCGGATCGCGTGCTTCGGGATGCCCGGATGGGCAAAGTTCTGGGTCAGCCCGTCGAGATCGAGCACGAAGTCGCCGGCATCGCGGATCACCAGCCCCTGCGGCAGTTCGGCGGGCCGGATCAGCGCCGCGCGGGCGCCGACGATCTCGGGCGCGGGGGGCAGGGCCTTAAACGCACCGGCCGCGATCCTTTCACCGATCCGTCTCGCATCGAGCGGTTTCAGCCGCGTGGTCAGCCTGCGCCGGGCAAAGCGCGTCTGATCGTGAAGATGGAACAGCGGCGCGCGCAGATGCGGCCTGGCGGTAACGGTCACCTGGGCCGGATGCGCGAGCGCCTCCATCCGCAGCCTGCGGGTCAGATCATCGTCGAGTAGCCGGTGAAGGTCCATCTCTCACCTGTCCTGTCCCGCCCGAATCCGGGCGCTCTTCGACCGGCCCGGCCGGAACCGCGTCAAGGTCTTGCACGGTGATGCTCGGATTTCGATCCGACCACGGCACTGGACCCTCTGTGGTCCTTCGTGATCCAATGATCAAGCTGTTCCATGACCGCGGATGCCCGGCCGATCGCGTCGCGCTTGCGGCGTGAGGGAAAGATCCTGTCACGCCGATCGGGCAGGACGCGATCCGGGGCGGTGAGACGGTCAGAGCAACCGGAAGCCGCCACGCAGGCCCGGCCCTTGCGCACCGACTGGTGCCCGAACCGCCACCCCCGCCTGCGCGCGACGGTGTGCAGCCGTGCAGAGCACGGCTCACCCGATCCCCTCGGCCAGTCAGGCGGTTTCCTTCAGCCGGATGCGCCCGCCGGCCACCGCATCGGACGGGGCGATGGGGTATTCGCCCGAAAAGCAGGCATCGCAGAATTGCGGTGCGGCATCGTCGCGCCCGGTCTCGATCCCGCAGGCGCGGTAGAGCCCGTCGAGCGAGACGAAGCGCAGCGAATCGACGCCAAGATGCCGGCCCATCTCGGCCTCGCTCATCCGCGCTGCCAGCAGCTTCTCGCGCCGCGGCGTGTCGACGCCATAGAAGCACGGCCAGGCAGTGGGGGGCGAGGCGATGCGAAAATGCACCTCGGCCGCGCCGGCATCGAGGATCATGTCGCGGATCTTGGTCGAGGTGGTGCCGCGCACCACGCTGTCATCGACCAGAACCACCCGCTTGCCGGCGATGATGGCGCGGTTGACGTTGAGTTTCAGCCGCACGCCCATGTTGCGGATCTCGGCTGTCGGCTCGATGAAGGTGCGCCCGACATACTGGTTGCGGATGATGCCCATCGCATAGGGAATGCCGCTTTCCTGCGCAAAGCCGATCGCCGCCGGCGTGCCGCTGTCGGGGACCGGGCAGACCAGATCGGCCTCCACCGGTGCCTCGCGCGCCAGCTCCACCCCGATGCGGCGGCGGGTGTCATAGACCGAGCGGCCGCCGATCACGCTGTCGGGGCGCGAGAAATAGACATACTCGAAGATGCAGAAGCGCGGGCGCGCCGGCTCGAAGGGCCGGAAGCTCTCGATCTTGCCCGGCGTCAGGATCACCATCTCGCCCGGTTCGATGTCGCGCACCGGTTCGGCCCCGACGATGTCGAGCGCGCAGGTCTCGGAGGCGAGCACCCAGCCCTGCCCGATCCGGCCCAGCACCAGCGGGCGCACCCCGCGCGGATCGCGCACGCCGATCAGCTTGGACCGGGTCAGGGCGATCACCGAGAAGGCGCCCTCGACCAGCCGCAGCGCATCCTTCATCCGCTCCGGGATCGAGCGCTGCATCGAGCGCGCCATCAGATGGATGATGCATTCGGTATCCGAGCCCGACTGGAAGATCGCGCCGCGCTCGATCAGTTCCCGGCGCAGCGCATCGGCATTGGTCAGATTGCCGTTATGGGCGATGGCGCAGCCACCCATGGCGAACTCGGCAAAGAGCGGCTGCACGTCGCGGATCGCGGTCTGGCCCTTGGCGCCGGTGGTGGAATAGCGCACATGGCCGAGGGCCAGCCTGCCAGGCAGCGAGGCGATGACCTGCGGCGAGGTGAAGTTGTCGCGCACATAGCCGAGCCGGCGCACGAGGTTGAAGCCGCTCTCCTCGGACCACG
>RFIR01000432.1 GCA_003695135.1 Alphaproteobacteria bacterium
CGCCGCCCCCGCCGCCACCGCCGGCCCCGCCGGCCCCGGCCGAGGCGCCCGCGGAGGCAGCACAGGACCGGCCGGCCAACCGCCTGCAGGTGGTCGCCGAGACCCCGGCCAAGCAGCCGCCGGCCCCGGTCGAGATGGCGGAGGACGACAGCGAATTGCGCAGCTTCGCCCGCAAGCTCGGCGCCGCCTCGCTGCCGGAGCTGCTGGAGGCCTCGGCCGCCTACACCACGCTGGTGCGCGGCCAGACCCGCTTCAGCCGCCGCGACATCATGCTGGCGCTCGACGAGATCGAACGCGATCAGGACTTCACGCAGGAGGCGCGCATCAAGTCCTTCGGCAAGCTCCTGCGCCGCGGTTCGATCGTGCGGGTCGATGACGGCAAGTTCGCGCTGTCGCGCTCCACCCGCTTCTCCTACGAGGAAAAGCTCAGCGCCACCGGCTGAAGCGTCCCTTCACGCCAACCCGATCAGGACCCCGGCGCGCCGGGGTCCTTTTTGTCTCTGCCGCCCGTATCCGGCGCCGCCCGGCCGACACCGCGGAACACCGCGCGGAAGGGCAGCGCCCAGCCGATGCCGAGCACGACATAGACCACCAGCTCCAGCCCCCGCGGCAGCCTGTCGATGGTCCCCAGCAGGCTGACCGCCACCACCACGTAAATCGGCAGCCAGACCAGCAGCAGCACCAGCGACAGCCGCCGGCGCGTCTTCCACGACAGCGCCATCAGTCGGCGAAGGGGTCGGTGACGAGGATGGTGTCCTCGCGCTCGGGGCTGGTGGACAGCAGCGCCACCGGGCAGCGGATCAGCTCCTCGATCCGGCGGACATACTTCACCGCCTCGGCCGGCAGATCGGCCCAGCTGCGCGCGCCCTCGGTCGAGCCCGACCAGCCCGGCATCTCCTCATAGACCGGGCGGCAGCGCGCCTGGCGGTCGGCCGCCGTCGGCAGATGGTCGAGCCGCGCGCCGTCGAGCTCGTATCCCACGCAGATGCGCAAGGATTCAAAGCCGTCGAGCACGTCGAGCTTGGTCAGCGCGATGCCGCTGACACCGCTGGTGATGCAGCTCTGGCGTACCAGCACCGCGTCGAACCAGCCGCAGCGCCGCTTGCGCCCGGTGGTGGTGCCGAATTCATGGCCGCGCTCGCCCAGACGCCGGCCGGTCTCGTCGTTGAGCTCGGTGGGAAACGGCCCCTCGCCGACCCGCGTGGTGTAGGCCTTGACGATGCCAAGCACGAAATCAATGGCGCGCGGCCCGATGCCGGTGCCCGTCGCCGCCTGCCCGGCCATGACGTTTGAGGAGGTGACGAAGGGATAGGTGCCAAAATCGATATCGAGCAGGCTGCCCTGCGCGCCCTCGAACAGGATGCGCTGGCCCTCGCGCCGTCTGTCGTCCAGCACCTTCCAGACGGGCGCGGCAAACTCCAGCAGCTTCGGCGCGATCTCGTGCAGGCTGGCCAGCAGGCCCGCGCGGTCGACCGGCGGCAGGCCCAGCCCGGCGCGCAGCGCATCGTGATGCACCAGCGCCCGGTCGACGCGCAGCTCCAGCGTCGCCTCGTCGCCCAGATCCGCCACCCGGATCGCGCGCCGTCCGACCTTGTCCTCATAGGCCGGGCCGATCCCGCGCCCGGTGGTGCCGATGCGGGCGACGGCGGCCTGCGCCTCGCGCGCGCGGTCGAGCTCGCCATGGAAGGGCAGGATCAGCGGCGTGTTCTCGGCGATCAGCAGCGATTGCGGCGTCACCTCGACCCCCTGCGCGCGGATGGCGGCGATCTCCTTCATCAGATGCCAGGGGTCGAGCACCACGCCATTGCCGATCACGCTCAGCTTGCCGGGGCGTACCACGCCGGAGGGCAGCGCGTGCAGCTTGAACACCGCGCCGTCGATCACCAGCGTGTGCCCGGCATTGTGCCCGCCCTGAAAGCGCGCGACGACATCGGCGCGCGCGCTCAGCCAGTCGACGATCTTGCCCTTGCCCTCATCGCCCCACTGGGCGCCGATGACGACGACATTGGCCATGACGAAGGCTCCTTCGCTCGGGCGCGCCGGCAGCGGTTTCGCGCCGGATGCGCAGTAAAGCCTCCCACCCGCCCTTGCAAGAGCGGGCGGGTTGCTAAAGATTGGCCCGGCTTTTCCGGATCGAGGCCCCCATGCCCGAAGACGTGTCGCCCCTTCTGGCCCGGCTCACTGCCCTGCTGGCGCCCTACTGGCCCGAGATCGGCATCGCCGCCGCGTTTCTCGCCGGCATGCTGGTGGTCTGGCTGTTCGGCTCGCGCCCGGCCCGGCGGTCGCGCCACCGGCTGCGCGTCGAACTGGAATCGGCCCGGGCCAGCATCAACACGCTCGGCCGCCAGCTTGCCGCCGCCGAGGAGAAGGCGCGGCGGGTGGCGCCGCTGGAACAGCGCCTGGGCGAGCAGGCCGCGCAGCTGATGAGTGCGGAGCGCGAGCTTTCCGAGGTCTCGGGCGCGCTTCGGGCCGAGCGCGAGGCGCATGAGGCGCGGCTGGAGGAGATCCGCCGCATGGACGAGGAGATGCAGCGCAAGTTCCAGGCGCTGGCCTCGGGCGTGCTGGACCGGAATGCGAAGATGTTCCTCGGGCTGGTCAGCGAGCGGTTCGAGAAACACGCCAGCGCCTCGGCCGAGGATCTGGAAAGGCGGCAAAAGGCGATCGAGGGGCTGGTCAAACCGCTGCAGGAGCATCTGGGCAAGTTCGAGCAGCAGATCGGCGCGCTGGAGAAGGCGCGCGAGGGCGCCTATGCCGAGATCCGCACCCAGATCGGCCATCTCGCCGAGGGCCAGACCCGGCTGCGCACCGAGACCGGCCGGCTGGTGCAGGCGCTGCGCGCACCCAAGACCCGCGGGCGCTGGGGCGAGTTCCAGCTGCGCCAGGTCTTCGAGATGGCCGGCATGGTCGAGCATGTCGACTTCCTGTCCGAAGCCACCATCGCCGCCGGCGACGGCAAGGTGCAGCGGCCCGATGCCATCATCCGGCTGCCGGGCGGCAAGTCGATCGTGGTCGATGCCAAGACCCCGCTCGATGCCTATCTCAACGCGATCGAGGCCGACAGCCAGGAAGGCCGCGAGCTGGCGCTCGCCGCCCATGCCCGCCAGCTGCGCGCGCATGTCAAGGCGCTGGCCGGCAAGGCCTATTGGGACGCGCTGCCGGCCACCCCCGATTTCGTGGTGATGTTCGTACCCGGCGAGGCGTTCTTTTCCGCCGCCGTCGAGGCCGACCCGCAGATCTTCGAGAATGCCTTCGCCAGCAAGGTGCTGATCGCCACGCCCACCACGCTGATCGCGCTGGTCAAGTCCGTCGCCTATGGCTGGCAGCAGGACATGCTGGCGCGCAACGCGCTGGAGGTGGCGGCATCGGCCCGCGATCTCTATGAGCGGCTGCGCGTCTTCGGCGGGCATGTCGGCGGGCTCGGCCAGTCGCTGCGCCAGGCCACCGAGCGCTACAACCGTGCCGTCGGCAGCCTCGAAGGCCGCGTCCTGCCCGCGGCGCGCAAGTTCGAGAGCCTCGGCGTCATTGCCCCGGGCAACGAGATCGAGGAGATCGCCCCCCTCGATTCGGAACCGCGCAGCCTGACCGCGCCGGAATATCAGGACGAGCGCGAGGAATAGGGCGGCGGGCAATCACTCTGGCGTCGGAGCCTGCGGGGGCGTGGACGAATTGAGTATTTTTGCCAAGAAGAAGACACCGGGAACTTCTTCTTGGCCCAAATACTCATGGCTCCGACTGCCAAGCGAACCCCGGACCGGATTGCAGGAGCTGCCGCCCCGATCTGCGCAGGGTGCGCATTCATGGCGCTGTCGCTCCAGACCGGGCCCACGCCACCTGTAGGGTGCGCATTCATGGCGCACCCGCCCGCGGGGCCGTCTTCACCGAATGCACAGGGTGCGCATTCATGGCGCAGCGACGCGGGCCAGACCGTCTCCAAAACGCGCGTAGGAGCGCATTCATGGCGCAGCCGCGCCAGACCGGGGCCACACCGCCTGTAGGGTGCGCATTCATGGCGCACCCTTGCGAGAGCGCCGTCGCCTCAATCCGGCATGCCCATCTGTTCCAGCAGCCAGTCGCCCACCGGCCGGACCGCATCCCACATCGCCAGCGCATGCGCCCTGACCCGGGCCGCGTCGGCCGCCTCCTTCGCCCCAATGCGCCCGCCGAGGATCAGCGACTTGTGCCTGAGCAGATCCGCCCGGGGATGATCGCGGTCATAGCCGCGCGGCACGGTCTTGAGCGTCTCGCCCTCGACGGTGCAGCCCGCCGCCTCGGCCGCCGCGATGCGCCGCGCCAGTTCCGCCCCGTCCTCGGCCGCCACCACGTCGCGAAAGAGCGCCAGCCGTTCCGGCCTGAAGCCGTAGACGCCGCCGCCGGCATAGAAACCCTCGGCGTCGATCGCGGCATAGAGCGCCATCGGCCCCAGCCCGTAGAGCATCGCGCGCTGATGGGTGTGATAGGGCGACTTGTCCTTCGAGAATCGCACGTCGCGATGCGGGCGGAACAGCTTGATCTTGCCGCCATGGCGGGCCTGCGCCTCCTCCATCAGCGCCTGCATCGGCGCGACGATGCCTTCGCGATGGGTGGCGCGATGGGCCTCGAACCAGTCCTTGCGGTTGTTGGCGGCCAGCTCGGCGAACCAGGCGCAGGCGCCGGGATCGAATCCGTCGAAGCTCATCTCTCCACCTCCCTTGTCCAGCGTCGAAGACCCGTTCCGGCTATCGGTTCGTCTCGCCCGCCCACCACCAGACATCGGGCAGAAAGCCGATCCAGTCGCCATAAAGCGGCAGGCGTTCGGGATAGGCGAGCCGCGCATCATGGGCGAGCCAGCTTTCGGGTGCATACCAGATCGGAATCACATAGCGCCCTGCCATCAGCAGCCGGTCGAGCGCGCGAACGGCCGCCACATGCGCCTCGCGGCTGCGCGCGGCCAGAAGTGCGGCGATCATCGCGTCCACCGCCGGATCGGCGACGCCCATGTAGTTGCGCGTGCCCGGCTGGGTGCGCCCGGCACTGCCCCAGTAGAAGGCCTGCTCGTTGCCCGGGCTGAGCGACAGCGCCCAGAGATTGAAGATCATGTCGAAATCATAGCTGTCGCGGCGGGCCTGATACTGGGCGGCATCGACCTGACGGATGCCGACCGCGATGCCGAGCCGCTTGAGCGCATCGGCATAGATGGTCACCACCGCCTCCGGGTCCGAGCCGCGCAGCATGATCTCGAAGGCAAAGCGCTTGCCATCGCCGTTGCGCAGCTCACCGTCCGTGATCGTCCATCCCGCCTCGCGCAACAGCTTGCGCGCCCGGCGCAGGTTGCGCCGGTTGGAGCCGTCGGGATCGCCCACCGGCAGGGTATAGCCCTCCAGCGTGCCGGGCAGCAGCCGGTCCGCAAATGGCGCCAGCAGCTCGGCCTCGCGCCCCTCCGCCGCTCCGCGATAGCCCAGCGGCGAGTTGGAGAAATAGGAGGTGATGCGCGGATAGACGCCGCCATTGAGCCGCTTGTTGATCCATTCGAAGTTGAAGGCGAGGATCAGCGCCTGGCGCACCCGCCAGTCGGAAAAGATGTCGCGGCGGGTGTTGAAGACCAGCCCGCGCATGCCCGAGGGGCGGTGATGCGGAATCCGCGACAGCACGACCCGGCCCTCGCGCGCCGCCGGATAGTCATAGCC
>RFIR01000433.1 GCA_003695135.1 Alphaproteobacteria bacterium
GGTCACCGCCGCACCATAGGCGAAATAGAAAAACGGCCGCCCCTGGCCCGCGCGCCGGTCCCAGTGCAGCTTTGGCGTGGCATAGAAGCCGGTGGCCGAAAGCGGGATGCGCGCGGCATGGGCGGCGGCGGCAAGCTCGGCGAAGGGGATGCGCTCGGCGCCGATCTCGACCGTCCCGCCGGCAAAGCGGATCATCGCGGGCTCGGTCTGCCAGCGTTCGGCGGCGAAGGCGACCAGCCGCTCGCGGATGGTCTCGCAGGCCGCCTTGCAGGCCATGCCGTTGAGATCGCTGCCCGAGGAGGCGGCCGTGGCAGAGGTGTTGGGCACCTTGGCGGTATTGGCCGCGGTGATGCGCACCGCCGAGACCGGCTGGCCGAACACTTCGGCCGCGACCTGCGCCACCTTGGTGTTGAGGCCCTGGCCCATCTCGGTGCCGCCATGGTTGAGATGGATCGAGCCGTCGGTATAGACATGGACCAGCGCCCCCGCCTGGTTGAGATGGCTGAGCGTGAAGGAGATGCCGAACTTCACCGGCGTCAGCGCGATGCCGCGCTTCAGGATCGGGCTTTCGGCGTTGAAGGCGCGGATGGCGGCGCGGCGGGCGGCATAGTCGGCGCGCTCGGCCAGCTCGGCCATCAGCTCGGGCAGGATGTTGTCCTCCACCGCCATGCCATAGGGGGTGGCGAGCCCGTTTTCCCCGTAGAGATTGGCCTGCCGCACCGCCAGCGGGTCGCGGCCGAGGGCATGGGCGATGTGGTCCATCACCCGCTCGATGCCCATCATGCCCTGCGGCCCGCCGAAGCCGCGAAAGGCGGTGGCCGAGCAGGTGTTGGTGCGCAGGCGCTCGGAGCGGATGCGGAAGGCGGGCAGGAAATAGGCGTTGTCGGCATGTAGCATGGCGCGGTCGGCCACCGGCAGCGACAGATCCGTGCTCCAGCCGCAGCGGGCGTACTGGTCGAAGATCACGCCCGTCAGGCGGCCCGCATCGTCGAAGCCGGCGCGATAGTCGATGCGGAAATCGTGCCGCTTGCCGGTGATGACGAAATCGTCGTCGCGATCATAGCGCATGCGGCAGGGCCGGCCGGTCAGCCGCGCGGCCACCGCGCAGGCCACGGCGAGCGCATTGCCCTGGCTTTCCTTGCCGCCGAAGCCGCCGCCCATGCGGCGGGTCTTCACGGTGACATTGGCGAAGGGCTCGCCCAGCGCCTCGGCTACCTTGTGCTGGATCTCGGTGGGATGCTGGGTGGAGGAATGGATGGTGATCTCGCCGCCCTCGCCGGGGATGGCGAGCGCGGCCTGGCCCTCGAGATAGAAATGCTCCTGCCCGCCGATCTCGATCCGGCCCTCGATGCGATGCGGCGCGGCGGCGATGGCAGCATCGGGATCGCCGCGCGACCATGTCAGCGGCTCTTCCAGCCGGCTGCCGGCCGCCAACGCGTCCTCGATCGACAGGATCGCGGGCAGCGCGTCATATTCGATGCGGGCGCGCCGTGCCGCCTTGCGCGCGGCAAGATGGCTCTCGGCAATCACCAGAAACACGGGCTGGCCGTGATAGAACACCTCGTCGCTGGCCAGCAGCGGCTCGTCATGGGCCGAGGGGCTGGTGTCGCAGGGGCCGGGCAGGTCGGCCGCGGCCAGAACCCGGACCACGCCGGGCGCGGCGCGCACGGGGGCGAGATCGAGCGCGGTGATGCGTGCCCGCGCATGCGCCGACAGGCCGAAGGCGAGATGCAGCGTGCCGGCGGGGGTGGCGATGTCGTCGACATAGACCGCGCGGCCGGAGACGTGGCGCGCGGCGCTGTCATGGGGCAGGGCGGCGCCAACGCCCGTGGCCCGCCCGGGCCGCGCCTGCAGCGATGATGCTGCCGCGGCCTTCACGCCGCCCCCCGTCCCGCCAGACGGGTGCGCGAAAGCGGCAGGCTTTCCTCGGCCAGCGCGCGGCGAAGGAGGTTGCCGGCCACCCGCAGCCGGTAGCCGGCCGAGGCGCGCAGATCGGAGATCGGCTTGAAATCCGCCTCCAGCGCGGCTCGCGCCGCCGCCACCACCGCCTCGGTGAAGGGTCGGCCGATCAGCGCCTGCTCGGTCTCGCGTGCGCGTTTCGGCACCTCGGCCATGCCGCCGAAGGCGATGCGGGCGGCGGCGACGCGGCCATCCTCGACGTGGATGGAAAAGCAGCCGCAGACCGCCGAGATGTCCTGATCGAAGCGCCGCGAGATCTTGTAGCAGCGCAGCCGGTCGGGCTGGGCGGGGATGAAGACGCTTTCCACGATCTCGCCCGGCACCCGGTCCTGCTTTCCATAGCCGAGGAAGAAATCCTCCAGCGCCATCTCGCGAAAACCCTCCGGCCCCAGCAGGCGCAGTCGCGCGCCCAGCGCGATCAGCGCCGGTGCCGCGTCGCCGATGGGCGAGCCATTGGCGATGTTGCCGCCGATGGTGGCGCTGTTGCGCACCTGAACCGAACCGAAGCGGCGCAGGAGTTCGGCAAAGTCGGGATGCCGCCCGGCCATCAGCCCGCGCAGCCGCGCCAGCGTCACCCCCGCGCCGATGCGCAGGCCCTCGGCCGTCTGCTCGATGGCGCCCAGCTCGCGCACCCGGTGGAGGAAGATGCAGGGCGCGGGCTCACGCAGCGCCTTGGTCACCCACAGCCCGACATCGGTGGCACCGCCGATCAGCACCGCATCCGGCGTCCCGGCCAGCAGCGCCTGCAGCGCGGCGAGCGAGGCGGGGGCATAGCCGCCCTCCAATTCCAGATCCTCGTCGTCCTGCAGCGCGGCGAGCGCGGCGCGGTCGGCCTCGATCCATGGCGCGGGCGGGGCGTCGGCCGCCGCATCGGCCGCGGCCACGATCGGACCGTAGCCGGTGCAGCGGCAGAGATTGCCGGCAAGCACATTGTCGTGATCGACCCGCCCCTGATGGCGCGCGGCGTGCAGCGACATCACGAAACCGGGCGTGCAGAACCCGCATTGCGAGGCGTGGTGTGCGACCATGGCCTGCTGTACGGAATCCTCCGGGCCCAGCCCCTCGACGGTGCGCACCGAGCGCCCGTGCAGCTGGGGCAGGAACAGGATGCAGGCATTGACCGCCTCCTGCACCAGCCGGCCCTCCTCCAGCCGGCCCAGCGCCACGGTGCAGGCGCCGCAATCGCCCTCGTTGCAGCCCTCCTTGGTGCCGGTCAGGCCGCGATCCTCGCGCAGCCAGTCCAGCAGGGTGCGCGTGGCCGGCGCACGGTCGATCATGACCTGTCTGCCGTTGAGAAGAAACCGCAGGACGGATCGCATCAGCTGCCCCGATAGGTGGTGTAGCCGAAGGGCGAAAGCAGCAGCGGTACATGGTAATGCGCCGTCGCGTCATCGACAGCGAAACGCACCGGGATCCGGTCCAGGAACCGGTCCGGCTGACCGGTGGCGCGCAGATAGTCGCCGGCCTGAAACACGATCTCGTACTGCCCGGGCCGGA
>RFIR01000434.1 GCA_003695135.1 Alphaproteobacteria bacterium
CTCGCCCCAGAACTCGTTGGAGAAGAACTCCCACCGTCCCGAACCGAAGCCGCCCGCCGAGGTGCCGTCATTCTCGCCGGTGTTGTCGATCAGATGCGAGACCGTGCCGCCCGGCGAGGTCAGCGTGATGTCCAGATCGCCCAGGTCGAACCACTGCAGGAAGCGGATGTCGACTTCGACATGCTCGATGCGCAGGTTGGATGTCGGCGTGGCGGTGAAATTGTTCGCCGAGTTGGAGCCGCTGAGGGTGAAGCTGCCGTTGAGCAGGTCCTCCAGCTCTGTCACGTCGTTCGAGCTGGTGCGCTGGGTCTCCCAGGTCTCGGCCAGCCGCACCGCCGCCTTGGCATCGACCAGCCCGAAGCCGTAATCGTTGGAAAAGTGCAGCCCGCCGCCATTCCACTCGCTGGCGCCGTTGAAGTTCCAGGCATATTCCTCCGACCCGCTGATGCCGCTGCCGATCGCCGTGCCGACATGGCGCGAGGAGAAGGCGAGGATTTCCTGCACGTCGCGCCAGCCGAGGCTGGGATTGGCCTCCAGCATCAGCGCGACCACGCCGGTGACCATCGGCGCCGCGGCGGAGGTGCCGTTGAAGGTGAAGGTGTAATCGCCGGCGGCATAGCCATCGCCGCCAACCTTGTCTGTGGTCACCACCTGGCCCGCCGAGGGCGAGCCGAAGCCGGAGACCAGCACCGAGGCGCCATGGGTCGAATAGGAGCTGAGCGTGCCGTCGCGATCAACCGCCGCCACCGAGATGGAGTGCGGATTGGCGTTCCAGGAGGACGAGTTGGTGTCCTGGTTGAGCGGGTCGGAACGGGTGTTGCCGGCCGACTTAACCACAATCGTGCCCAGACCGCCGCGGCCGGAGATCACCGCATTGTCGAGCGCGGTGTTGACGCTTGCGATGGCTGCCGA
Organism: Alphaproteobacteria bacterium; assembly: GCA_003695135.1. GTDB lineage: Bacteria > Pseudomonadota > Alphaproteobacteria > Rhodobacterales > Rhodobacteraceae > J013. The sequence continues at coordinate 913 of RFIR01000434.1, forward strand.
GTTGAGGGCGAGATCGAAGAAGTTGTTGAAGAAGGGCTGCTGGGTGCCCTGGCTGATGTTGACCACATCCGCCGAACGGTCGGCGCCCGCGGTCTGCAGCACGCCCGAGGCGTTGTTGATCGCGTCCGCCAGGTTGTTGAGGTAGGTGGTGTTGATGAAGTTGTGGACGCGGAAGCCGATGAGGGTGCTGTCGAAGGCAGCGCCGACCACGCCGGTGCTGTTGCCTTCCACCGCGCCGATGATGCCGGCAACCGCCGTGCCGTGATTGAGTCCGTCAAACGGCGCCGGGCTGGGATCGGTGTCGTTGTTCTCGAAATCCCAGTCCTTGGCGGAGTCCCAGTTGCCCGCCAGATCGGGGTGATTGCGCTCGAAGGCGTTGTCGATGACCGCCACCTCGACGCCCTGGCCGGTATAGTCGTCCCAGGCATCGACGATGTTGAGGTCGAACTGACCCGCCGCCGTGTTGCGCAGGTGCCACTGGCTGGAAAACAGCGGATCGGTGGGAATGTAGGCGGTGCTGGCGCTCTGCCGGCCGACCCCCTCGGCATTGCGCGCCGCGCTCAGCGCGCGCAGCTCCGCCGAGCCGCCATCGTCGGGCAGGACCGTGGTGGCCTCGGCCGTGACGAGGTCGATCGCGATCGGGGCGACGTCCTCGACGGATATCGAATCCCCGCCGCCGTCATTGGCAGACACCTTTCCGCCGAGATCGACCGCGGATTCCGACAGGGAGGAACCGTTTTCGCCACCGACACTCGCATCCTCGGCGGAATCCTGCCCGGCCGGGCTCGACATGCCGCTGACATCTTCCAGGTCGGCCAGAACGCTCTGGCTGCGTGCCTCGCGGCTGGTATCCTGCATGCTGGTGTTTTCGGAGTTCGTCGCCATCTTGTCCTACCTTTCGAACACATACTGGGTGAGCGTGGCGGGCCGTCTTCCGTCGATGAACGATTGCCCGTCTATCACACCGGCCGTTTGCGGGCCGGTCCGGCGCTTCAGGGATTTCATCCCGGATGCTGGGGGTGCCGAGCTGTACGCGCGTACAGACATACGCGGGCATACGATCGGCCCGAATTCAACCAACTGCACCTTCCACCCATTTCCCGGCGCTCACTGCGCCGTTAACAGAATGTTACCACATTTTTGCGTGAACGGATCGTGAAACTTTGCCAATCGGGACGGGAATGTGCGCTGGCGCACAACCTTGCGGCGAAATATGCCGCCTTTTGGTAGAAAGGTGGCGGCTTCGGTTGTCGAATCGCCGCAATCTTTCGGGGCCAATCCGGTCGGGTTCCGAATCAGGGCGGTCGAATGACCGGGGTGTTTTTTACGCGCCCGACCGGCACAGCGAGGCAGAGATGAAGGTTGACGGCGTTCATTACCGCACGATCTGGCTGAACCGGGATGGCTGGGGGGTGGACATCCTCGACCAGACCCGGTTTCCCCACCGTTTCGAGGTGGTGACGCTGCGATCGCCGGGCGAGGCCGCACGTGCGATCCGCGACATGCAGGTACGCGGTGCGCCGCTGATCGGGGCGACGGCGGGCTATGGCATGGCGCTGGCCTGCCGCGAGGATGCCTCCGATGCCGGGCTCGACCGCGCCGAGGCCACCCTGGCCGCGACCCGGCCCACCGCCTACAACCTCGCCTGGGCGCTGCGGCGGATGCGCGAGGGGCTGAGGCCGCTGTCGGAGGCCGATCGCGTGGCGGCTGCCTACCGGCTGGCGGGTGAGATCTGCGATGAGGACGTGGCGATCAACGAGGCCATCGGCGAGGCCGGTCTGCCGCTTCTGCGCGAGATCGCGGCGCGCAAGGGCGGGGCGCCGGTCAGGGTGCTGACCCACTGCAATGCCGGCTGGCTGGCCACGGTGGACTGGGGCACCGCAACCGCGCCCATCTACAAGGCGCATGAGGCGGGCATTCCGCTGCATGTGTGGGTGGACGAGACCCGGCCGCGCAATCAGGGTGCGTTCCTGACCGCATGGGAGCTCGGCCGGCACGGCGTGCCCCACAGCGTGATCGTCGACAATGCGGGCGGGCATCTGATGCAGCATGGCGAGGTCGACATCGTCATCGTCGGCTCCGATCGCACCACCGCCGCGGGCGATGTCTGCAACAAGATCGGCACCTATCTCAAGGCGCTGGCTGCGCACGACAACGGGGTGCCGTTTTACGTGGCGCTGCCTTCCCCGACCATCGACTTCACCATCCGCGACGGGCTGGCCGAGGTGCCGATCGAGGAACGGTCCGCGCGCGAGGTCACCCATATCGCCGGACGCACCGCGCAGGGCGCGCTGGTCGAGATCCAGCTTACCCCCGACGGCTCGCCGGCGCTGAATCCGGCCTTCGACGTGACGCCCGCGCATCTGGTGAGCGGACTGATCACCGAGCGGGGCCTCTGCGCGGCCAGCGGCGAGGCGATTGCCGCGTTGTTCCCCGAACGCGTCGCGGCCTGACCCGGCCGGGTCGGCCTGCTCAGATATCGAGTTCCACCCAGATCGGAACGTGGTCGGAAGGCTTTTCGCGCCCGCGCATGTGACGGTCGATGCCGCTGGCCGACAGCCGGTCGGCCGCCTGCGGCGTCAGCAGCAGATGGTCGATGCGGATGCCGTCATTGCGCGCCCATGCCCCGCGCTGATAGTCCCAGAAGGTATAGGCCATCGGTTCGGGATGCAGCACCCGAAACCCGTCGGTGAAGCCCAGATGCAGGATGCGCCGGAACGCCTCGCGGCTGGCGGGCAGGCCCAGCGCGTCGTTGCGCCAGGCCTCGGGGCGCTCGGCATCCTCGTCCTGGGGAATGACGTTGTAGTCACCCGCCATGAGTGCCACGCGCTCCTCGGCCAGGAGCGCCTCGGCCCGCGTCTTCATCCGCGCCATCCAGGCCAGCTTGTAGTCGTATTTCGGACCCGGCGCGGGATTGCCGTTGGGCAGATAGAGGCAGCAGACCCGCACCGCGCCGTGTTCGCCGGCGATGGTCGCCTCGATCCAGCGCGCCTGATCGTCGGCCTCGTCTCCCGGCAGCCCGCGCACCACATCCTCGATCGGCCGGCGCGACAGGATCGCCACCCCGTTGAAACTCTTCTGGCCGTGGGTGACGACATTGTAGCCCAGATCGCCGACCAGATCGGTCGGGAAGGCGTCGTCGGGGCATTTGAGCTCCTGCAGGCAGACCACATCCGGCTTCTCCTCGGCCAGCCAGGCCGCGAGCGTCGCGGCGCGCGCCTTGATGCCGTTGATGTTGAAGCTTGCGATGCGCATGATGCGGCCCGCGCCTGCCGGCCCCTGCGCCGGGTTCGGCCGGGCCCCCGGTCAGCTGGCGACCAGATCCTTGAGCTTCTTGGCGATGGTGACCTTGACGGTGCGGTCCGCGGGCTTCTGGATCTCCTGCCCGGTGGCCGGGTTGCGCACGGTGCGTGCGGGACGGTCGCGGCAGAGAACCTTGCCGATGCCGGGCAGGGTCACCGCGCCGCCGGCCTCGATCTCGGCCGCGACGATGGCGGCAAGGGCGTCGAGGGTGCGGTTGGCTGCCTTCTTGTCGATGCCGGCCGCTTCGGACAGCGCGGCGACGAGCTGGGTCTTCGTCATCGGTTTGGCGCTCATGGTTGTCCCCTTCCTGGTTATTATCTTTGAGTCGTTAAACCCCATCCAGCCTGCTGCGACAACGATTTTCCGCGTCGAAACCGGTTTCAGATCGAAAAGCTGGTGCCGCAACCACAGGATGCAGATGCATTGGGGTTATCAACCATGAAGCGAGCCCCGATCAGCTCCTCGCTGAAATCGACCGTGGCGCCGGCCAGAAACGGCAGCGAGACCGGGTCGAACACCACCCGAATGCCGTCCTGCTCGATCACCAGATCCTCGGGCTCGGCCGCGTCCTCCAGGCTGAACTGGTACTGAAAGCCCGAACAGCCCCCGCCCTCGACGGCGACGCGCAACACCTTCGCGCCGATCTCGCGCAGCCGGGCGAAGGCCCGGTCGCTCACCTTGGGCGGCAAGGTCAAGCCTGCAACCTGTTCCATGGCTTTGCCTGTGCTCCTGCTTTCGTGCTAGTCGAAAATAGGCGCCGCCGGCTGCCCCCGCAAGTAAGGAGACGCGATGCACGCCGTCTACGCCGCCGATCCCGCATTGAGCCGTGGCCGTCTGCACCGGGAAAGGCCCTCCGCACACCGCTCGCCATTCCAGCGCGATCGCGACCGTATCATCCATTCCTCGGCCTTCCGCAGGCTGAAGCACAAGACGCAGGTCTTCGTCGAGCATGAGAGCGACTATTACCGCACCCGGCTGACCCATACGCTGGAGGTGGCGCAGGTCGCGCGCACCATCGCCCGCACGCTGGGGCTCAACGAGGATCTGACCGAGGCGGTGGCGCTGGCGCACGATCTGGGCCATCCGCCCTTCGGCCATACCGGCGAGGAGGCGCTGGCCCAGTGCATGGCGCGCTGGGGCGGGTTCGACCACAATGCCCAGGCCATCCGCATCGTCACCGCGCTGGAATGCCATTATGCCAGCTTCGACGGGCTCAACCTGAGCTGGGAGACGCTGGAGGGCATCGCCAA
>RFIR01000435.1 GCA_003695135.1 Alphaproteobacteria bacterium
GCCCGTGCGGCGCGGATGGAAGGGTCTCAGTGGCCATGCTCGGCTCTCCCAGGACCGGATGTGTCAACCAGCTCAGAATGAGGGGCCGGGCGCGGTTGCGCAAGGCGCGAGGAGGCGGGTTGAGACAGGCGGGGTCCGCGACTGTCTGCTCGGCCGGGGTCTTCCGCACCGGGACGGCCAGCGCGGTGCCGGGGACAAGCGGTGCCGCTGCGACGGGAAACGCCAAGCCCCGCCGTTCCACCCGGGCGCCGCGAAAGGCGGCGCCGGTGAGGTTCGGGTCTGTTTTCAGCTTTGTTTTGAAAATATTGATTTGCGAATTACTTTTCAGAGACCCCTGCAAAACTCCGCCCGCCAGACCCGGACGTTGCGCTCGGGCGCCGCGAAATGCGGCGCCGGCGGCGACTATCCATGATTTTCACCTATTTGGAAAATATTGATTGGGGAATTATTTTCTAGAGACCTCTGCAAAACTCAACCAGCCAGACCCGGGCGTTCCGCGTGGGCGCCACGAAATTGTGGCGCCACATGCGCTCTTCTTGTTTTCACTGTTGATTGATAAATATTGATTGCGAAGTTATTTTCTAATTATTTTACGCGCGCGCAGTTTTGATTGGTCTGAAAGCTGGCACATTCAGGATGCCCGTCTGCATCCGGGTTTTGCAGGGGTCTCTTCCAAATACCTTGCGCGCCCGCGAAGACGATCCCCGCAACGCCTTGCGCATCGGTGTGCCGGTCAGGGCAGGAGCCCCGGGCGGGGCCGCAACCGTCGCGCTTCAGCCCTTGCGCTGCGTCATCCAGTCGAAGGGCCGGTCTATGCCGGCCATCTTGACGCCGGTGAAGGCGGAGGCCTCGAAGCTGAGCGCGCGCAGATCCTCCGGCTCCAGATTGTGCACCGAGGACTTGCCGCAGGCCTTGGCCAGCGCGGTGACCTCCATGGTCATGGCGGTGAGGAAGCGGGCGATGCGCTCGGCCCCGGCCGCCACGTTCATGCGGCTCTCCAGCTCGGGGTCCTGGGTGGCGATGCCGACCGGGCACAGCCCGGTATGGCAGTGATGGCAGGCCCCGGGCGAGGTGCCCAGCTTGCGGTAATCCTCCAGATAGCGCGGGCTGTTGCAGCCCAGCGCGATCATGGCACCATTGCCGATCATCACCGCATCGGCCCCCAGCGCCAGCGCCTTGGCGACGTCGGTGCCGGTGCGGATGCCGCCGGCCGCGACTAGCGAGACCTTGCCCGACATGCCGCATTCATCCAGCGATTCGCGCGCGGCCGGGATCGCCGACATGGTCGGAATGCCGGTATGGTTGAGCAAGAGCTCGGGGCTGGCGCCGGTGCCGCCCTCGGCCCCGTCGACCACCACCACATCGGCGCCGGCCTTGGCGGCGATCGCCACGTCATAGCGCGGCCGCGTCGCGCCCATCTTGATGAAGATCGGCACCCGGTAATCGGTGGCCAGCCGCAGCTCCTCGATCTTGACCGCCAGATCGTCGGCGCCGAGGAAATCGGGGTGGCGGATGGTCGAGCGCTGATCGACGCCTTCGGGCAGGGTGCGCATCTGCGAGATGCGCGGGCTGACCTTCATGCCCAAGAGCAGCCCGCCCGTGCCGGGCTTGGCGCCCTGGCCGACCACCAGTTCCAGCCCGTCGGCGCGGCGCAGGTGGTCGAGATCGAGCCCGTAGCGCGCCGGGCTCATCTGATAGACCAGCGTCTTCGAGGCGGCGCGCTCCTCCTCCAGCATGCCGCCCTCGCCGGTGCAGGTCATGGTCCCGACCCTGGAGGCGCCGTGGCCCAGCGCCGCCTTGGCGCTGGCCGACAGCGCGCCAAAGGACATCGAGGCGATGTAGACGGGGATGTCGAGCTCGATCGGCTGCTCGACGAGGCCGCGCCCGCCGCCCAGAACGGTCTTCGTCTCGCAGCTTTCGCGATACCCTTCCAGCGGCAGCCGGGTCATGGTGGCCGGCACGAAGGTCAGATCGTCCCAGCTCGGCAGGCGCTTGTTGAAGGTGTTCCAGCCGCGGACCTGATAGCGGCCGAGCTGGGCCAGCGCATGAACCTCCGAGATCGCCTCGGGCGTCCAGCGGGTCGAGCCGCCCTCGTCATAGGAGGACGGCACCCCGGCCGGACGACCCTCAATGGCCCCGTCGCCGAAGCGGACCAGATCCTCAGGCGCTTCCTCGAACGGGTACTGATGGGGTTGGTTCAGATCATCAACCATGCTTTCGCGTCCCTGCTCTCGAAGTACCAAAGGCGCTGGCCGGCGACGATCCGGCGCCATTCGCGCGCGCTGTCCTGCAGACCCAGCGGCGCCAGGATCGCATCGACCTCGGCCACCTGCTCGGCCGTCGGCTCGGTGACCACGGCATCGACGCCCAGATCGGCGATGTCGCCGGTGACCCAGACCTCGCCCTGCCACAGCGCATCGGCACAGGACGGCCCGGCCCCGCCCAGCGCGATGATCTTGCCGCCATGGGCCATGAACCCCGACTGGTAGCCGATGCGGCCCTCGACCACGATGTTGCCGCCCTTCATCGCCACGCCGCAGCGCGGGCCGCAATCGCCCTTCACATGGATGGTACCGCCCAGCATCGCCGCACCCACCGACATGCCGGCATAGCCGCCCACGGTGATGTGGCCCGCGGCCATCGCCTCGCCGCAGCCCCAGCCGGCATTGCGCTCGATCTCGATGACGGCACCGTTGTTGAGCCCGCCGCAGTAATAGCCCACCGAGCCCTCGAAGCGGATGCGGCAGCCCGCCGGCAGGCCGACGCCGAGATTGTGCCGCGACAGGGTGCGGGTCACCCGGATGCTGCGCCCCGCCTTCGCCGCTTCCTGGATCTCTTCATGCACCTCGCGGATCGGCCGCTTGCCGACCTCGATCACCACCTCCTCGTCCGCTGTGCCCGCGGCGGGGCCGGCCGGCGCGCCCGTCACCCCGCTCATGCGGCTCTCTCCTCGCGATTGCCGATGGCCCAGATGCCGTGCAGGGCGGGGCCGTCATGGTTGATCACCTCGATGTCGTCATCGTCATAGATGCGCCGCACCGCCTGCTCCTCGGTCGCCGCGGCCATCTCGCCATGGCGCTCGACCGCCACCAGCGGCTTCATGGCAAAGCGGTCCTTGGCCCAGCCGATGCGCCCCGGCATGCCGATCATGTAGGTGAAGACCCCGTCTATCTCGCGGATCGAGCGGCGCAGAGCGGTTTCCAGATCGAGCCCCTCGCGCATCCGGTCCGAGATCCACACCGCGATCAGCTCGCTGTCATTGTAGGTCAGGAAGCGGTAACCCTTGCGCTCCAGCTTGTCGCGCCAGGTGTAGTAATCGGTGATCTGGCCGTTATGCACGATGGCGACATCGGGAAAGGGCCGGGCCCAGAAGGGGTGGCTGGCATTGGGCCGCACGTCGCTTTCGGTGGCCAGCCGCGCATGGCCCAGCCCGTGGGTGCCGGCCATGTCGCGCACGCCGTGCTTGTCGGCCACCGCATATGCCCCGCCGGTATCCTTGATGATCTCCAGCGACCGGCCCACCGACTGCACCTCCAGCCGCTCGCAGATCTGGTCGGCATCATGGGTCCAGCGCGCCAGATCGTCCGGGTCGGTGATGGTCATGCGCACCGAATAATGCCGGCTGCCGCCTGCATCCCAGCTGGGATCGTCGATGAAATCGGACCCATGCTCGCGCAGGATGGCAAGGAAATCGTCCAGATCGCGCCCCATCGCCGTGCGGTCGAAGCCCATGGCGCGCACGACATAGCCGGCATCGCGCGGCACGCCGTAGATGGCAAATCCGGTGCTGTCGGCGCCGCGATGTTCCTGCGCGTCCATCAGTTCCACGAGATCGGCGCCCACC
>RFIR01000436.1 GCA_003695135.1 Alphaproteobacteria bacterium
AATCAACAGTGAAAATAATCACAACATGACCGGCGCCGCATTTCGTGGCGCCTGCCCGCGCCGACAGGGTCTGGCCGGCAGATCCTTTCAACTGCGCTCGGTCCTCATCCCACCCGCCCGGGTATTTGAAGAACGGTGACGGGGCGAAACTGCGGCTTCCCCGCCGAAATACCCGGTATCACCGACGCGCTGTAGGGTGCGCATTTATGGCGCACCCCTGAAATGCACCGCCTCTCACCGCTCCCGCTCGCGCCCGACCGCGCTTTCATGCCAGCGGCGCAGCAGGAGATGGCTGAGCAGGCTGAGGGAGACGAAGATCACCACCCCCGCCGCGGCCAGCAGAAGAAGCGCGGCGAACATGCGCGGGATGTTGAGCCGGTATCCCGCCTCGAGGATGCGGAATGCGAGCCCGCCCTGGGTACCGACCACGCCGACGGCGTATTCGGCCACCACCGCCCCGATCAGCGCCAGCCCGCCGGCGATGCGCAGCCCGCCGAGGAAATAGGGCAGCGCCGAGGGCAGGAGCAGGTAGCGCAGGCGCTGCCAGCGCGTCGCGCGGTGGATGGTGAACAGGTCGTGCAGGTTGTGATCGGCCGAATTCAGCCCCAGCGAGGTGTTGGACAGGATGGGGAAGAACGCGACCAGCCAGGCGCAGATCAGCGTGCTGAGGATCCTGGAATCGACATAGATCACGATCAGCGGCGCGATGGCGATCACCGGGGTCACCTGCAGGATCACCGCGTAAGGATAAAGCGACAGCTCCAGCATGCGGAACTGGTTGAACAGAACCGCCAGCCCCACCCCGCCGATCACGGCAACCACAAGCGCGAGCCCGGTGACCTCCAGCGTCAGCAGGAGCGCCGAGAACAGCAGCCCGGCATCGGCGATCAGCGTCCGGACCACCAGCCAGGGGCCGGGCAGCACGTAATGCGGCGTGTCGTCGAGCCAGACAAACAGCTCCCAGCCCGCGACCACGGCGGCGAAGACCAGCACCGGCAGCAGCCAGCGCAAGCGCGCCGTCCGGCGGCGGGAAGGCTCCACACCTGTATCCGGACCGGCGCGCGTCATGCCTCGACCGCCATTGCCTGGCGCAGCGCGGCCGAGACCTCGCGGCAGCAGGCGGCATAGCGCTCGGAGTTGCGGAAACCCTCCGGCCGCGGCGTCGGCGCGTCGATGGCGATCAGCCTGTCGATGCGGCCGGGCTGCGGCGTCATCACCGCGATGCGGTCGGCGAGATAGACCGATTCGAATACCGAATGGGTCACGAAGATCACCGTGGCCCCGGTCCGCGCCCGGATTTCGAGGAGCTCGCGGTTGAGACGGAAGCGGGTGATCTCGTCGAGCGCGGCGAAGGGCTCGTCCATCAGCACCAGCCGCGGCCGGGTCACCAGCGCCCGGGCGATGGCCGCGCGCATGCGCATGCCGCCCGACAGCGCGCGCGGATAGGCATCGGCCACATCCGACAACCCCACCAGCGCCAGCGCCTCGGCCACTGCGCCGGCCGCCTGTGCCCGTCGCTGCCCCTGCAGCCGCAGCGGCAGCCAGACATTGTCGGCCACCGTCGCCCAGGGCATCAGGGTGGGGTCCTGGAACACATAGCCCGGCGCCGCGCCCCCGGCGCCCTCGGCCCAGGCGATGCGCCCCGTGGATGGCTGCGTCAGCCCGGCGATCAGCCGCAACAGCGTGGTCTTGCCGCAGCCCGACGGCCCGAGCAGGGCGAGGAATTCGCCCTCGCGCAGCTCCAGCGAAATGTCGGCGATGGCGGGCGGGCCGGACCCGAAGCCTTTTCCTACGCGCTCCAGCCGCAACAGCGGCGATGGCGGGGGAGCGGCCACCGCACTCAGTTGCCGGGCGCCAGATCGAGCCCGACGCCGCGATTGACGAAATCGGTGGTGTAGGCGCGCGCGATGTCGAGCCCCGCCGCCACCACGCCGGCGCGCACCATCTTGTCGTAGAAATCCTTCACCCGCGCATCGGTGATCGCACCGATCCCCAGCCGCTTCGCATCGCCGGAATCGACGATGCCGAATTCCTTCAGCTTCGCGATGGAAAACGCGATCTGGGCATCGGTCATGTCGGGATTGTCGGCCTTGATCCGCGCGATCGCCGCCGAATTGTCGTGATAGAAGAAGTTGTACCAGCCGATGATCGAGGCATCGACGAAGCATTGCACCACCTCGGGCCGCTCGTCGATGGTGGCCTGCATGGTCTCGATGGTGGTCGCGTAGGTGGAAAAGCCGTGATCGGCCAGAAGCCAGATGTCCGGCGCAAATCCCGCCTCGCGTTCGATGGCGAAGGGCTCGGAGGTGACATAACCCTGCTGGACCGCGCGCGGATTGGTCACGAAGGGGGCGGAGTTAAAGGTGTAGGGCCGGCGCTTGTCGGCCGGAAAGCCGTAATCGGTCATCAGCCAGCGATAGAAGGACTGAAAGCCCGAATCGCTGATCAGCATGACGTCGAGATCCTTGAGCTCCTCGAAGCTCTTCGCCGCGCCGGGATGGCTGAGCAGCACCTGCGGATCCTTCTGGAAGATGGCGGCGACGATGCGCGAAGGGATGCCCTGCTCCACCGCCGAGAAGGCGTAGAGCAGGTTGCCGCCCATGTAGAAGTCGATCTTGCCCGCCGACATCAGCGCGCGGTTGTTGACCTGCGGCCCGCCGGGGCGGATGGTGACATCGAGCCCGCAGGCCGCATAGCTGCCATCGGCCACCGCCTGATAGAAGCCGCCATGT
>RFIR01000437.1 GCA_003695135.1 Alphaproteobacteria bacterium
CGGCGATTATCCATGATTTTCACCTGTTTGGTAGAGACCTCTGCAAAACTCAACCAGCCAGACCCGAGCGTTCCGCGCGGGCGCCACGAAATTGTGGCGCCACGTGCGTTCCTCTTGTTTTCACTGTTGATTGTAAAATATTGATTGCGAAGTTATTTTCTAATTACTTTACGCGCGCGCAGTACACACTGGCAGAAAACGCGTCTTGCCTGAGATGCCCCGTCGCGCCGGAGTTTCGCAGGGGTCTTTTCCAGTTGTTTTACGCGCGCGGGGCCGGCCCGGCGCCTTCCGCCCGGCGGCGGTTCGGGGCGGCGGCTGCGGGCGCCTCCGGCGGGGATATTTGAAAAACCGGAAAAGGCCCGCGCATCCGTCTTCCCGGCCACCGGGCCGGGGGCGCGGCCCTGCGCCGCCTTGCCCCGGGGCGGGGCGCTCGGGGATAACCGCACCCGGGGGCGGGCGGACCGGTCGGAAGGGGTTCGAGGCATGGGCAGGTTGTGGCGCTGGCCGGGCTGGCACTGGCTGCATTCCTTCTTCGGCATGGGGGTGTGGCTGTTCCTGTTCTTCCTGTTCCTGACCGGAACCCTGTCGGTGTTCGGCCACGAGATCGACTGGCTGACGCATCCGCAGATGCGCGCCGATCCCGGCGAGGCGCACGAAAAGCTGCCCTGGGGCCGGATCTACGACGCGGCGCGCGCCGCGCTGCCGGCGGAGGTGGAGATCGTCGAGCTGCACCGCGCCGCCTCGCCGCTCTTTGCCGATTCGGTGCAGATCCGCCGCCCCGGCGGGGCGGAATCGCTCCTCTGGGTCGATCCCTATGCGCCCCGGGTGCAGGGCGAGACCAGCTTCTGGAGCTTTCACGGCATGATCAGCCAGCTGCACAAGCGGCTGATGCTGCCCGGGCGCTGGGGCACGCTGATCGTCACCCTGTTCACCCTGCCGCTGATCGCGGCGATCATCGCCGGGCTGATGCTCTATCGCCGCTTCTGGACCGGCTTCTTCCGCCGCCCGCGCCTCTCGGGCCGCACCCGGGCCTGGGCGAGCGACCTGCACCGGCTGAGCGCGCTGTGGCTGCTGCCCTTCCTGGTCGCGATCTGCCTGACCGGGCTGTGGTATCTGCTCGAGGTGCTGGGCCTCGACGCCGGCTACCCGCCCGAGCATCTGATCGACCCGCCGCGCGCCGAAAGGCTGCCCGAGGGCTTCGACGGGGCGCGGATCGATGCCGCGATCGCCATCGCGCAGGACCGGCTGCCGGGGCTCGCCGTCACCGATGTGGTGCTGCCGCGCTGGCCGCAGCTGCCGATCGTGGTCTGGGGCAACCTGACCGCGACGCTGGTCACGCCCTGGTCGAACACCGTCCATCTCGACCCCGGAACGCTGGAGGTGCTCGGCACCCATCGCGGCGAGGAACTCTCGGTGCACATGCGCATCTCCGAGATGGCCGACCCGATCCATTTCGGCTTCTGGGGCGGGACGGCGAGCCGCATCCTGTGGGCCGTCTTCGGGGTGATGCTGTGCGCGCTGGCCGTGCTCGGCCTCGTCATCCACATCCGGCGGGTGGCGGCGATGGAGGCAAAACGCGGGCGGAACCGCTCCGACCTCGCCCGGGCCTGGCGCGACATGGGCCCCTGGGGGCTGGGCGCCTGGGGCTCGGCGGCGCTGATCGCGGCCGGGCTGGCGATGATGGTGCTGCGGCTGATGCGCTAGACCGGCCCCGCGCACGCGGCCGTGACCACCCGCCGCTGCCGGTCTGCTTGTCGCAAATCGCGAAATCCGCTATGTTTGGCGGTGTCGATATGCGTCTGTTCCGCAGATGTCCCGCGCTCCCGCCCCGCAGCCGGGAAGGGGGCGGAGGGGTGGCTTGCGTTCCGGGGGGTGTCATGAACCGGCCGATTTCCCGCCGCCCGATGCGGCGCCCATGCGTTTCGCGTCCCGCGCGCCCGCTGATCCCACGCCCGGTGACCCCACGCCCGATGGCCCCACGCCCGGTGACCCCACACCCGATGGCCCCACGCCCGGTGGCCCCACGCCCGATGGCCCCATGCCCCGCAATCCTGCCGGCATGAGCATCGGCGCCCCTCCCCTGCCCGGCGGCATCCGTGCCCTGCCCCGCGGCCTGGCCCCGGCCGGGCTGGGCTGGCTGGTCCTCGCCGCCATCGGCGCCGGGCTGGTGTTCTGGGACGGGCTCATCTCGCTGGGCCAGGCCTGGTCCACCCCCGAATACAGCCACGGGCCCGTCATCCCGTTCCTCAGCTTCTGGCTCTATCTGCGCGAGATGCGCTTCGTGCCCCCCGTCGAGCGGCCGGTCGACCGCCGCCCCGGGCTGGCGGTGGTGGTCCTCGCGCTCGCCATCGGGCTCGCCGGCACGCTGATCAAGATCCCCGACATCGTCACCTACGGCTTCATCCTGTGGGTCGGCGGGCTGATCCTGACCTGCTATGGCTGGCGGCGCGGGATCATCTTCTGGCCCTCGGTGCTGCATCTGGTCTACATGCTGCCCCTGCCCAGCCAGCTCTACTGGCCGCTCTCGGTCTGGCTGCAGATGGTCTCCTCCGAGATCGGGGTCTGGGTGATCCGCTCGCTCGGCGTGCCGGTGCTGCTCGACGGCAATGTCATCGATCTGGGCGTGTTCAGGCTGCAGGTGGCCGAGGCCTGCTCGGGGCTGCGCTACCTGTTCCCGATCCTCAGCTTCTCCTACATCACCGCGCTGCTCTATCGCGGGCCGCTGTGGCACCGTGTGCTGATCCTGCTGGCCGCCGCGCCGATCACCGTGCTGATGAACGCCTTCCGCATCGGCATGATCGGGGTGCTGGTCGACGCCTATGGCATCGAGCAGGCCACGGGCTTCCTGCACGCCTTCGAGGGCTGGGTCATCTTCCTCAGCTGCGTCGGGCTGCTGCTGCTCATGGCCATGGGCCTGCAGCGGCTGACGCGCAACCCCCGGCCGCTGGCCGAGGCGCTCGATCTCGACTTCACCGGGCTGCATCTGCAGCTGGCCCGCGCCCGCGCCATCGCGCCCTCGGCCTGGCTTGCCGCCGGCGCGCTCGCCGCGCTCGGGCTGGGGCTCGTCATGCATCTCGCCCCGCCGCGCGCGGCGGCGGTGCCCGAGCGCGACCCGCTGGCGCTGTTCCCGCGCAGCCTCGACGGCTGGATCGGCTCGGCCACCCGGCTGGAGCCGGCGGTCGAGGCGGTGCTGGGGGCCGACGACTATCTCTCCGCCCGCTATGCCGGCCCCGATGCCGGGCCGCCGGTGGATTTCTTCGTCGCCTTCTATGCCCGCATGGCCGGCGGGGCGGGCATCCATTCGCCCGAGGTCTGCCTGCCCACCGGCGGCTGGGAGGTGTCGGACTGGCAGTACCGGCGCGTCGCCCTGCCGGGGACGGACACCACCGTGCCGGTCAACCGGGCGGTGATCAGCAAGGGGCTGGACCGCCAGCTGGTCTGGTACTGGTTTCAGGGCCGCGGCCGGCGCGAGACCTCCGACATCGCCGCCAAGCTGACCATCGCGCTCGACACGCTGCAGCGGGGCCGGTCGGACGGCGCGCTCATCCGTCTCGTCACCCCGATCGGGCGCGAGGAGAGCGAGGCCGAGGCCGAGGCCCGGCTCGCCGGCTTCCTCGCCGCCGCCCTGCCCCGGCTGCCGCGCTTCCTGCCCGAATGAGGCACACCCTGCCATGATCGGAGCGAGAATCGCGTCAAATTGCCGAAAAACCATGCTTAACCCGGCCCTGCCCGGTGCGGAGCGGGTCGAATTGCAAGCGTTTCTGGCCTATATTGGCCACGGGCCGGGGCTGGCGGGCACGTCGCGGGGGCGGGCATGCCGGGCCGGGGCGGACAGGTTGTGCGGTCATGTATGAGAGTTTCTACGGGCTGAAGACCAAGCCCTTCCAGACGGTGCCGGATCCCGGCTTTCTCTACCTGTCCAAGGGCCATGACCTTGCCCTGACCATGCTGCGCTACGGGCTGATGACCGCGGCCCCGCTGACCGTGATCACCGGCGCGGTGGGGGCGGGCAAGACCACGCTTCTGCGCCACATCATGAACGAGATGCCCGAGGAGCTGACGGTCGGGCTGATCTCCAACATGCAGGCCGGGCGCGGCGAACTGCTGGAATGGGTGATGATGGCGCTGTCCCAGCCCTTCGCCGGCAAGAGCTATGTCGAGCTGTTCCAGGCCTTCCAGGACTTCGTCATCGAACGCTATGCCGAGGGCAGGCGGGTGGTGCTGATCTTCGACGAGGCGCAGAATCTCGACATCCCGACCCTGGAGGAGCTGCGGCTTTTGTCCAACATCAATGCCGATGGCGAGCAGCTCCTGCAGCTGATCCTCGTCGGCCAGCCCCAGCTGCGCGACCTGCTGAACGATCCGCGCCTGACCCAGTTCGTCCAGCGCATCGTGTCGGACTTCCACCTCATGCCGCTGGAGCCGGAGGAGGTCGAGCCCTATATCGACCGGCGGCTGAAGGTGGCCGGGGCGCACTGGAAGATCTTCCCCGCCGAGAGCTGCGCGCTGATCCACGAGGCCACCGGCGGCGTGCCGCGGCTGATCAACTCGCTGTGCGATCTGTGCCTGGTCTCGGGCTTCTCGGCCGAGGAAAAGGTGATCCGGCCCGAGCTCTTGCGCGAGTTCCTCGCCTCGGCCGAGAAGCACGAGATCTACCGCCAGTTCCGCCGGCTGCGCTCGGCGGCCGAGGTCGAGGCCCCCCGGCGCCCGGCGGTGGATGAGGAGCCCCCGCTCTATCTCGACCCCGGGATGGCCGCGCGCGAGGCATCCGACCTGGCGGCGCCCCCCGGGCCGGCCGGGCCGGCCGGGCCGGGGCGCAAGGGATCGGTGCGCGACGGATCGGGGGCCGAGGTGATCAGCTGGCCGCGGCGGGGCAAGGACTGAACCGGCCGGGCGGGGCACAACGAAGGCAGGGTCAGGCGGGGCGGAAACGGATGGCACGCGCCGCAGCGGCCCGGCACGGCGCGACGGGGTAACGGGGTAACGGGTAGCAAGGAGTCACGGGCAGGGCGCAATGGGTGCATACAGGCTTTCCGATATCTGGAGCGCGTTCCGCAGGCGATTCTGGCTGCTGGTGCTCTCGGTGGGGCTGATCAGCCCGCTGGCGCTGGCGCTGGCCTATTTCCTGCCGCCCAAATACGACGCCTCGGCCCAGATCCTGGTCGAGGCGCCCTCCACCACCCTGCTCAACACCACGCTGACCGTGCCGCCGGCCCAGCGTCTGGCCGAGATCGAGCACAAGCTGATGGCGCGCAAGGCGGTGCTGGAGCTGATCGACAAGTTCGGCCTCTATGCCGACCGGCCCGACCTGTCGACCTCCGAGAAGGTCGATCTGGTGCGCCGCAACACCCGCTTCGAGGCCATCCCGCCGCCCAACGCCTCGCCCCGCTCCGGCGCGGTGCTGTCGTTTTCGGTCAGCTTCACCTCCGACAAGCCCTATCTGACCGCCGAGGTCGCCAACGAGCTGGTCGAGCGGATCATGGCGGAAAACCTGCGCGCGCGCACCGAGCAGGCCGAGGGCACGCTGAGCTTTCTGGAGAAGGAGGCCGCGCGGCTGTCGCGCGCGCTGGCCGAGGTGGAAGCGGAGATCACCACCTTCAAGAACGAACACGAGAAGGCGCTGCCCAACAGCCTGCCCTTCCGCCGCCAGGAGGTCTCCAACGTCAAGAACCGCATGTTCAACCGCGACCAGAGCCGGCTGGCGCTGGCCGAGCAGCTGCGCAACCTGCGCGAGGCGCTGCAGAGCGGCCAGATCGGGCTGATGACCGGGCAGATGACCCAGGCCGAGCGCGACCTGCAGACGCTGCGCAACCAGCTCCTGCAGAGCCAGGCGACGCTGGCCGACAGCCACCCCACCATCATCGCGCTGAAGAAGCGCATCGAGGTGCTCGACCGCGTCGTCGCCCAGCAGAACAATTCCGCCACCGCCCAGGCCAGCCGCGCCCGCCAGCAGGCCGAGCAGCAGATCGCCCTGCTGGAAAAGCAGATCGCCCTCAGCGACCGCCAGCAGCAGGCCGACGCCGCCTATCTGAAGGATCTGGAGGAGTCGATCGCGCTGACCCCGAAGCTGGAGATCGAGCTCAACCGCATGCTGCGCCGCCAGGCGCAGCTGCAGGCCGAATATGACGCCGTCATCGCCAAGCGCAACGTCGCCTCCACCGACCGCCAGCTGGAGGCCGGGCGCAAGTCCGAACGCTTCGTGCTGATCGAATCGGCCCGCCCGCCCGAAGGCCCGACCTCGCCCAACCGGCCGCTGATCGCGGCGGGCGGGGTGTTCTTCTC